>JAWAXC010000001.1 GCA_038897115.1 Sulfolobales archaeon
CCCCTCCCTGCTTAGAAGAACATCAGGATCTTCTACAGCCCGCTTCAACAAATCCCTCCCACTAGCATCGAGTGAGGCGATGAAAACATCTATCTTCTTCTCATTAATCACACCCTTCAACACCCTCTCCACATCCCAACCCACTCTATAGAGCTCTGCCAACAACTTAGGATTACCCCCAGTGATCCTCCATATATCATCGAAGAGAGGCTTCACTCCAGGCAGCTGATCATATAGATGTTTAAAACCCTCCCTAGACATATTCCATATAGGAAGGATATCAGCCCATCTATGCCTACCAATCTCATTCCTAGAAACCCCCTCGCTAGTAGCAACCACAGCAACGATCACATCATAACTACTTGGAGGATACTCGATAAGACCGAGTAACCCCTTAACATAGATAGAGGCTCTATCCAGCCCAATGGCTTGGAATACATCATCGGCTAGGATGGCTAGCTTTTTCCTCCCAGCTTTTATCAGCTCTTTGGCAGCATCTATAACAGCCCATGCAACCCTTCCCCAAGTATCCTCAGTAGCTCCTTTAACTATTTCGAGCAATCTATTCTTAACATCCTTAACACCGATCTCGGCGTAGAATTCCCTCTCAACAGGGTTTACATAGATTACATCGAAACCCAGCTCCCTTAACAATTCAGCACTCTGCTTAAGCCAAGCCGTTTTCCCACAGCCCTCCGGGCCATATACTACTTGGACATTGATCATGCCCTTCTCAGCCCACTCCACAACCCTCTTCAGAGCCTGATCTCTATTCATAAATTCAATTTCCAGCTTGTCTATGAACCTAAGCTTTATTCTTTTCATATCTTAATTACCTCCTAACAGCTTCTCTGTATAAAGGCTCTTATTGAGCTATATATATGCTTGTTTTCGACTTTACATCTTCTTATTCTTGAGCGTTAATTATTCTAATATAGGGAAGATTCAAGGAGAGAGCTATGTTAAGTTTTCTTTTTGAGATTAATTTAGTGAATCGGTTTAGTTCCATAAATGATTAAGCTTATTAATCTGTCTTAGCCTTTTATCAGTGGTATAGATTATGGGTATAAATTATGAGTGATACGATGGTTTTTGAGGCTAAGGTTAGTAGGAAGAGACTTCTAGCCATTCCCAAGCCTGCGGCTGAGAGACTAGGTATTAGGGAGGGTTCTAGGGTGAAAATATATGTTGAGAGAGATAGGATGATTATAGAGCCTATCAGAGATGCTATATGGTATGCCCTTTATGGACCTAAGATAGGGTATATAGGCTTTAAAGATCTTGAAGAGGAGAGCCTACGTAAGCAGAAAAGATCGTGAATGCCGCTTAATCCATCCCAGATAAAGCCCTTTAGTCAACAAATCTACAAATGGATGAAGAAGATGTCTATTTATAAGTGATTTGGGATTTTAAAAGAATTATAGTAGTAACTATTGAATAAACTGATATCTTAATAAATGAGCTTAAGTAATACTTATAAGCTTTGTGACTTTAAATATGAGAGGGTGGGGATTTTATGTTAAAAGGCATTACTAGGAATATCATGATTATATCTATTGTTGTTGTTATTGTTATTGCTGCTGTTGGTGGGTATCTATATTATCTCTCAACACAGAGACCTGTACAAGTTGGGGAAATCAAGATCGGACTTCTATTCCCACTAACAGGTTCAATGGCCCCCCTAGGGATTGATGAATTGACGGGTGCTAGAATAGCTATAGATCTGATAAATGAGCGTGGAGGCATACTAGGAAAATACAAAATAAACTATGTTATAGCCGACTGCAAAAGTGATCCAAAGGTAGCTGCCTCCGAAGCTGAAAGGCTTATAACTATTGAGAAAGTTCCTATAATAATTGGTACATATGCTAGCCCCTTAGCTTTAGCTGCAACAGAGGTTGCTGCAAGATATCCTAAGGATGTTGTGTATTTAGAAATAAGTGCTATCACAGATTCACTTACACTTAGGAATTTCTCTAATATACTCAGAAATATGCCGATAGCAGCCGATTATGCGATAGTAACTGCAATGTTCTTGAAAGATGTTGTAGCTCCTAAGCTTGGTAAAACCCCCAGAGATGTTAGCGTAGCAATAATCTATGAAGATGGCCCCTATGGGACAAGTGTAGCAGCTGGTCTTGAGAAGATGCTGAGAGCCTTTGGCTTTAACATAGTTCTTAAGGAAGCATATTCCGCATCAACCACAGATCTTTCCCCACTTATATTAAAGCTTAAGGGAGCGAATCCCGAGGTAATAGCGGCTGCCGGATACTATACAGATACTGTTTTGTTCTTTAGACAGGCAAAGGAGCTGGGGCTTAAGTTTAAGGTTTTAATAGGACATGCAGCAGGCCATAGCCTTCCAGCCACATATGAAGCTGTTGGAAAAGATATGGACTATATATTTGTTACAGATGCGCCTCCTCCCCTGCCTAGATTTAATGCAAGCGCTGTTAGGGCTGATCTACGTCCTCTCATGGAGGAATTTGTGAAAAGGTTTGAAAAAGAAAGAGGCTATAAGCCGGGTGTTCATGCAAACCTCGGCTTCGCCAATGTTCTACCACTATTAACAGATATTCTGCCCCGTGTTATAGAGAGATTTGGGAAAGTTGATGCTGAAAGTATCTTAAAGGTAATTTATGAGATCGATATCCCCGATGGTGGAACGCCAATGGGTTATGGGTTGAAGTTCGCATCACCAGCTAATCCTAGCGATACGGTGCTTGGCCAAATTTGGAGAGCTGATCAACCCCAGAAACATATAGGACAGAATATAAGGGCTAAGCCGGTAGTACTACAATGGATCGATGGCGTTACCTATGTTGTATATCCTAGAGAATATGCTGTTAGAGAACCCATAATACCTCTTCCGCCATCTAGTCCTTATGCAAAATGATCTAGCCCATGATCTTTATATGTTTCTAGAAAGACCTACCTAATATGCTAGAAGAGATTAATGGAATCAAAGCTAATAGCGATTTAATTATATTATCATAAGATATAAGAATTTTTATATATACATTATTGGCGAGGATCTTGAGATTAAGTGGGAAAGTATGTATCGTTACAGGTGCTGCCAGGGGTATTGGAAGAGCAATTGCATTAAGACTTGCTAGGGAAGGTGCTTCTCTAGCGCTTATAGATATACTCGGTGATGAGCTATTAAAGACCTCTGATGAGGTTAAATCTATATCTCCCCATGTCTTACCCATTAAGGCTGATGTATCTTCTCCGATGGAGGTGAAGATAGCTGTTGAGAAGATCCTTAGCTTCTTCGGTAAAGTGGATGTTTTGGTGAATAATGCTGGTATATTTTCCTCAGCAAATCTAGAGGATCTGAGTGATGAGCTCTTTGAAAAGGTTATGAGTGTTAATCTCAAGTCAGCTATTCTCTTATCCCAACAGGTTGTTCCACATATGATTAGGCAGGGTGGAGGGAGGATAATTAATATGGCATCCACTGCAGGTATATCTGGAGGATATTATGCTGGGATCGACTATTCTATATCTAAGGCTGGGATAATAGCTCTGACAAAGGCACTAGCTAGGAGGCTTGCTAAATATAGGATTACTGTTAATGCTGTAGCGCCGGGAATTATAGATACCCCGATGACCCAGCAATGGCCAGAGAGAATAAGAGAGGAGCTTTTAAAAAGAATTCCTCTTGGGAGATTCGGGAGGCCGGAAGATGTAGCCGGTGTAGTGGTGTTCTTAGCGTCGGAAGATGCTGACTATATAACTGGTCAGGTAATAATAGTGGATGGCGGTTTACTACTATGATGAAGCTAGGCTTGGGTGTCTCAAATGTCGGTGATTGAACAGGCTATAGTTAATGGAATACTCCAAGGAGGGATCTATGCCGTAATAGCTGTAGGTATAAATCTGATCTATGGGGTCCTCAAGATCATAAACTTCGCCCACGGGGAATTCATAGCACTATCTATGTATCTAACATTCTGGCTCACAACACTTTATAGCCTCAACCTAGCCCTCACCGGAGTAATTGTTCTCCTGATAATGACTATCTTTGGATATATCATAGTAAGATTTTTAATAGAACCAATACTTAAGGATCCCGAGCTAAACCAGTTACTAATAACGTTTGCACTTTCGATAATCCTCCAAAACATATTTCTACTACTATGGGGCGCGGATTTCAGGTCAATCCGTGTTGAGTCATTTTCTTATAACATCGGAGGAGTATCGATCCCACATTACAAGCTAATGGCATTTTTTGGGGCAGTGGCATCAACCTTATTACTTTATATAATACTTATGAGAACCAAGCTGGGCATATGGATAAGGGCAGTGGCACAGGATCCCATTACCTCTCAGGCTCTCGGTATAAACTCAAAAGCTATTAGGGCTATTGTGTTCATAATAGGAACAGTATTGGCTGGGCTTGCTGGTCTCTTAATCACCCCAATTTATTATATATATCCAACAGTAGGGCTGCCATTCGGTTTAATGGCATGGGTCATAATGGTTCTTGGTGGACTTGGCAGTATGACTGGGGCATTGATAGCAGGCTTCATCGTAGGGCTGTTTGAGTCTCTAATAGCAACCTTCTATAATGTAGAGCTTGCGAGAGCATTTATATTCGTAATTTTCATAGCAACTCTTGCGATAAGACCAACAGGCCTGTTAGGTGGGAGGGCTAGGGTGTGATGCTATGAGCAATACATATAAGCCTGTGAGGTTAATGCTAGCTATAGCTTCTATTCTGATGATTATCCCATGGATGCCTCTGAATCCATATATACATCATGTAACGATATTAATACTTTTATTTGCATACCTAGCCACAGCATGGAACATGCTAGGAGGATATGCTGGCCAGGTATCTCTTGGACATGCAGCATTCTTCGGATTAGGAGCATATTTTACATATTTCTTTTTAAAATGGTTCAACATAACACCCCTAGTAGGTATGTTCATGGCATCAGCTGTATCTGTGGCTGCGGCAGCGGCAATAGGTGTTGTTGCCTTTAGATTTGGTTTGAGGGGTGTATATTTTGTGCTAGCAACGTTAGCCTTTGCAGAGATCCTGAGGGAGCTATTTATAGCATTTAGAGAAATAACAGGCGGCTCCCTAGGAGTCTCATATCCAGTTATAGGCTATAGCCCCCTCTATTTTCAATTTCCAGAAAGATGGCCTTATTACTACTTTATCCTCTCCCTATGGATAATTACTATCCTGACTATGTATATATTAAGAGGTTTCTTTACAAAGTTAGTGGCAATTAGGGAGAATGAGGAGGTAGCGGCGAGCATAGGTATAGATGTTCCTCGATACAAGTTAATAGCCCTCTTACTGAGTAGCTTCTTCACAAGCCTCGGTGGAGCCTTCTATCTTCAGTACTATAGGTATATAGATCCTAACACAGTATTTGGTCTTGAGCTGTCGATCGACATTGCGGTTATGGCTATATTCGGTGGAATGTACAGCATTTGGGGACCATCTATTGGAGCATTGATCCTGGTTCCGACATCGGAGATCTTAAGAATAACCCTTGGGGGTGGGTATTATGGGGCCTATCTTATTATATATGGGATGCTCCTTATATTGATTCTTAAACTAATGCCACGAGGGATCTATGATAAGCTATATAAAATAATATATGAAAGAACTAAGGTTAAAAAAGAAATAGTAAGATAATGTTATGGGTGATATAGATGAGTAGCAAATACATATTAAGGCTTATCAACATAAGTAAAAGATTTGGAGGAATAGTTGCGCTAAAAGATGTAAATATAGATATATATAGAGGCGAGGTCCTAGGGCTTATAGGGCCTAATGGTGCTGGCAAAACAACCCTTATAAATATAATTTCTGGTATGTACTATCCAGATTCTGGGAAGGTTTATTTTGAAGAGATAGATATAACAAAGATGCCTCCATATAAAAGGAAGGGTATTGCGAGAACTTTTCAGACAACTAAAGCATTTGAGGGCCTATCTGTTCTTGATAATGTAAAAATAGCTTCTTATGTTACAACAGGTGATTTAGATGAGGCTGAGGCAGAGGCTAGGGATATCCTAACTAAGCTGGGGCTTAGGGAGAGGATATATAGCCTTGCAAAAGATCTAAATGTGTTAGAAAGAAAGAGACTCGAGCTTGCCAGGGCTTTAGCACTGAAGCCTAGGCTTCTCTTGCTAGATGAGGTAATGGCTGGGCTGAAGCCTTATGAGGCTGATGAGATTATTGAGATATTGAAGAGGCTTAATGAGGAGGGTATAACTATGATTGTTGTTGAGCATGTTATAAGAACAATCACTAAGCTATGTTCCAGGATAGTAGTTCTAGATCATGGGGAGAAGATAGCTGAAGGTAGTCCAGAGGAGATCATCAGAGATCCTAGGGTGGTTAAAGCCTACCTAGGTGAGACATATGCCCCTACTTGATGTAAGGGGTGTAGAAGCCCAATATGGCAGGATCAAGGTTCTATGGGGGGTTAGCCTCAGTGTGGGCGAGCATGAGAAAGTAGCACTAATAGGGCCTAATGGTGCTGGCAAAACAACCCTTATAAAAGCCATAATGGGTATCATAAAGCCCAGCTCCGGAAGTATATTTTATAATGGACAAGATATCACAGGGATGGATACATATAAAATAGCACGCTTAGGAATAGGTTATGTGCCAGAGGGTGGAATGATAATACCTCGCTTAACTGTATATGAGAATCTTATAGCAGCGATAACTACTAAAGAGGCTGAGAAGAAGAAAAATGATACACTAGATCTTATATATACATTATTTCCAATACTCAAGGAGAGAAGGGATCAGCTTGGCGGAACCCTAAGTGGGGGCGAGCAGAGAATGTTGGCAATAGCCAGAGCCCTCATGCTCAGGCCGAGATTACTCATCATAGACGAGCTCTCGCTAGGACTAGCACCAAAGATCATAAATACGATATATACCACTCTTGAACATCTTTATGAAAATGAGAAGCTAAGTATCCTTGTTACTGAGCAGTTTGTTGAAAAAGCCCTCAAATTCTCTCAGAGAGCTTATTTGATAGAAAAGGGTACAGTTGTTCTTCAAGGTGATTCGAGAGAGCTAATTAATAATGAATATATAAGAAAGGCATACATAGGTTAGCTTTCTAAGCGAAACAATTATAACGTTTTGAGATAGACTTTCTACGTGGGGATATATGTGAAGGTTGGCCATGTAATTGTCAAGATTTTAGAGAAGCACGGTGTTAAGAACTTCTTTGGGGTTCCAGGTCACCATAATCTTCCTCTTTATGAGGCCATTCATGATTACTCATTACAACATGTATTATTTCATGAAGAAACAAATGCGGGCTTTGCCGCAGATGGATATTCAAAGATCACAGGTTTAGGTGTTGTAGATGCAACCGCTGGTCCTGGAGCTCTCAGGCTAGTTCCAGCCATAGCTGAATCTTATTCGTCATCTACAGCCTTAGTGGCTATTGTGGGGGATGTTGATCTAAAATATGTCTACTCACATAAATATGGTAGATCTAATGTAGCGCAGCAAACAGATCAGCTAGCGATCTTCAAGCCAATAACGAAGGCGCAATATCTAGTGACCTCTCCTTATAATGTTGAAGATGTAGTTAGAAATGCTATCAAGGTAGCTATAAGTGGTAGACCAGGCCCTGTCTTAATAGATATCCCAGTTGATATATTCTGGGGCTCATACGAAGATCTTGTTATTAAGGATCAGAAGAGTGAGATCCCTGTTACGAGGTTCATACCAACAGACGAGGATCTCAGGAGAGCCGCTAATGAGATTAAGAATTCTAGAAAACCAGTACTCTTATGTGGAGGAGGGGTACATATAGCTAGGGCTTGGGATGAGGTGAGGATCTTAAGGGATGTATATAGAATACCTGTAGTAACTACCATATCTGGTAAAGGTTCTGTTGAAGAGACACACCCTCTTTCACTAGGTGTTATAGGTGATCTCGGAGGCTGGGAGCCTGCTGCTGAAGCCATTAATGAGAGCGATCTAGTGATTGTAGTTGGATCTAAGCTCCCACAATATGCTACATATAATTGGAAACTTCTAGAAGGTAAGAAAATAATCCACATAGATATAGACCCTGAAGAGATTGGGAGAAACTTTCCAGTAGTAGTAGGGCTTGTTGGGGATGCTAAGGAAACCCTTAAAAAACTAAATGATATGTTAGCAGGTTGGCAGGTAAGTGAGGAATGGGTTAAGCTGGTTTCTAAACTAAAAAGTCAATATCTAGAAATGATTAGCAAGGACTATATATTAAATGATATTAGAAGAGGTGTAAATCCTAAGAGAGTAATAGCTGTACTCAATAAAATCACAGATAGCGAAGATATATTAGTATCTGATGCATCAAGCTCCTCAGGTTGGACCGCTAAGTATTATATTGTGAAGAGAAGCGGTAGGGTATATATAGCCCCGAGAGGTTTCGCAGGGCTAGGATATAGTTTGCCAGCTGGGATAGGAGTATATGCTTCTGGAGCTATTAAGGGGAGGGTTATAGTTGTAAGCGGTGATGGAGGATTTGGATACTATGTATCAGAGCTCGAGACTCTAAAAAGAACTGGTTATCCCATTATGGTTATTGTTCTAAATGATAGCGCGCTTGGATGGATAAAGCTGGAGCAGGAGTATCTACAGGGGGGTAAAATTCTATCCTCAACATTCCTATTAACAGACTATGCTAGAATTGCTGAGAGCTATGGGATAAGGGGTTATCGTATTGAGAGGGAAAGTGAGTTAGAAGCTACGTTGAGAGAGGCCTACATGGTAAAGGAGCCTGTGGTAGTTGATATAGCCACAATAACGGATCCTAGCTTTAGCCACAGCCTATACGCGATCTCCAAGAAATATAGCTGAGCGGTTAAGTCATTACAACTTATTTAATATCCATGATCTTATTAGTTAATAGGTGAACCCCATGGTTGTCCTCATAACTGGAGGAGGTTTTATTGCTTCCCATCTAGCTAGGAGAATCCTAGATGAAGGTGAGGATATAGTGATATTAAGTAGGAGCAGATCTAAACTACTCGCAGATATAGAGGATAAAATAGCTTATGTGATTGGTGATATCTCGAGATGGGATATAGTTGCCTCTGTTATTAAGAAATACTCACCCGATTATATATATCATACCGCAGCCTTGTTAAGTGATGAGGCGAATAAGGATCCAGTAGCAGCATTTAGAGTGAATATAGAAGGTACCATGAATCTCTATGAGCTGGGGAGGCTACATGATGTGCGTATGATAATATTTATAAGCTCCCTAGCAATATTTTCCGGACCATCTATAGTTAATGATGATACCCCGAGGAACCCAGTAGAGCCTTATGGAATTTCTAAGCTTTTTGGCGAGCTCTGGGGTCGTTACTATGCTGAAAAATACGGGCTTGATGTGAGAGGGCTTAGGGGCACGTGGATCTTCGGCCCGGGAAGGAGTAAAGGTAGTACCGCGTTCTCAAGCCTTATAATTCAGAAACCTGCATTTGGCGAGCCAGTTACAGTTCCAGATCTAGAGGGTAACTGGATATATGTTAAAGATTTTGTTGATGCACTAATAACCCTCTCAAGATCAAAGGATCCGAAGAGGAGATTCTACCTTGTTGGAGGCTACAACCTAAGTGTAAGAGATGTAGCTAAAATAGTGAAGGAATATATACCTAATGCTCAAATAAACATTGTTCCTCCCGAGGGACCTGCAACCTTGTGGCCTAAAGCTGTGGATGATAGATATTTTAGAGAGGATTTTAATTGGAAACCTAAGTTCGATATTAGAGGAGCTATAGCTGATTTTATAGATGAGCTAAAGAAAAAACCAAATATATATAAATAAAAATAGTATGATAATAAAAATTTTAAGGCTTATAATACGGGCTGCTAGGAGGCAATGGTATAATAGGATCCATTACAGCCCACTCCTTAGGATACACCACATAGAGGCTTCCATTTATCCACTGCATAACAACGGGTCTAGCCCTTATATTCTGACCAATATGTTTTTCAGGAGACTCAGCCCTTCCAATCATACCCAGGACGGTATCGCTGGGGTTACTCGGTGTAGAGAATTTAAGCCCATAGCCCATTGGTGTACCACCATCTGGAATATCGATTTCCCAAGCAACCTTCAATATGCTATCAGGATCAACTTTTCCGTACTTTTCAATAACTCTGGGTAATATTTCCGTTAATAGCGGTATTGTATTGGCAAATCCCATATATGCATGGGTGAGAGGCTTATAACCCCTTTCTTTCTCAAACCTCTTCACAAACTCTTCGACAAGAGGTCTGAGATCTTCTCTAATAGCATTAATATTAAAGCCGGGGGGAGGAGGCGGAGTATCAACAGTAAATACGTAGTCCATATCTTTTCCAACTGCTTGATAAGTAGCGGGTAAACTGTGTCCGCCTCCGTGTCCTATAAAAACCTTAAACTTAAGCCCTAGCTCCTTTGCCTGTCTGAAAAACAGAACAGCATCTGTATAGTATCCAGTTGCAAGTATGACATCTGGTTCTGCTGCTTTGAGCTTTAATATTAATGGAGAGAGATCCGTTGAAGACGCAGAATATGCTTCCCTAAGAACAACGTTAAAGCCGAATTTTCTAACCATCTTCTCATTAGATGTAGCAACACTAGTTCCATAAGGCCCATCCTCATGTATTATCGCTACCTTTATCTGTGAAGGAGGTTTCCCAAGCTTTGGAGCCACTACATCTCGCAAGAAGAGCGCAGATACTATCCCAAGATCACCCCCTATCTCCTGGTTCCTAAGGATATATGTAAAGTTTCTCAGAGTTATAGAATCTGTTACAGCACCTACCTCCCAATATATGACCTTATATTTCTCTGTAACTTCTGTGGCGGCCAGGGCTAGTGGGCTGGCATATGATCCTATGATAATCTGAACCCTCTCCAATGTTGCTAGCCTTTCAGCTTCGGAGGCAGCTACCTTTGGATCACTTTTTGAGTCAGCTATAACATAGTTTATTTTGTATTTTCCTAGTATGCCTCCACGCTCATTTATCAGATCTATAGCTATTCTAGCACCCGTCATCTGATCTATTCCTAGGGGGGCCATTGAACCTGTTAGTGGGAATAGAAGTCCGATCTTGATTTCCCCAACTTGTACAGGTCTCTGTGTTGAGAGATAATATAGATACCCACCAACAGCAGCAATAACAATAACAACAACAATAGATATAATCATAATATTCTTGGCAATACCCCTAAACCTGTATACCGCATTACTAAGGAGCACCCTGTATCCCCAGCTATATTTTGTATTAAAAAGTTAATAAACTCTCTATAAGGACATTTATCTGTAACTATTGTTGATTAACCAATTAATTAGTTAATTAATAATAGTATGATCAGATCTACACTATAAATAAAATCTGCTAACTACTTCTCTTTATAATTGCTCATTAACTTTTTATTTGGATTTACAGCCGTTGACCGATTATAATAGAATCAGGGCTTTCGGGATAGATTTCTAAGATATCTTAACAGCTGGAGCATATAACTTTCTTAAATTTCTATATAGTTGGGAGCTATTTGGAAGAGGTTGTTTTGGAGAGGGTTAGCAAGGCATATAGAAGTGTTAAGGCTATGGATGATGTTAGCTTCGAGGTTGCCAGGGGATCTATCTTCGCTATTATAGGCCCTTCTGGTTGTGGGAAGACAACTACTCTTAGGGTGATTGCGGGGCTTGAGACCCCTGATTCTGGGAGGATCTATATTGGTGGGAGGGATGTCACATATGAGAAGCCGTATGAGAGGGGTGCGGTGATGGTTTTCCAGAACTATGCTCTCTGGCCTCATATGACTGTGTTTGATAATGTGGCGTATGGTCTTAAGATTAGGAGGAGAAGGCTTGGGCTTTCAAGGGCTGATATAGAGAGGAGGGTTAGGGAGGTTCTAGAGCTTGTGGGGTTGGCTGGGCTGGAGAATAGGTATCCCCACCAGCTTTCTGGGGGGCAGCAGCAGAGGGTTGCCCTTGCAAGGGCTCTTGCGGTGGAGCCAAGGGTTCTCCTCTTGGACGAGCCTCTAAGTAATCTAGATGCTAAGCTCAGGATTAGGATGAGGTCTGAGCTTAAGAGGATCCAGAGGGAGGCTGGGATAACAATGATCTATGTGACCCATGATCAGGAGGAGGCTATGAGCCTAGCAGATAGAATCGCTGTTATGAATGCTGGTAAGATACTCCAGATCGGAACCCCAGAGGAGATCTATAGAAGGCCTAGAAACCTATTCGTAGCACTATTCCTAGGCAGAACATCAGCAATAACAGGCAAATACATAGGGATGGATGGGAGATACGCGAGGATCTCAGTGGGTGGTCAGATATTAATTGGAACACCAATGGAGGATCTAGGCAGGGAGGAAGAGGCCGTAGCAGTGATAAGACCCGAGGATCTAGAGGTGGTTGATGATGCAGAGAACCAGCCATATATATTATATGGGAAGGTGGTGTTTACAATGTATCTAGGCCACTCGAGACAGGCTATAGTGGATCTAGGTGGGGGAGCAAGAATATCCATAGCTGTTAACCCTAGAAGAAGCCTTGGGGAGAGGGTTAAGATCCAGTACTCACCAGACGATATATTGATCTACAGGGTTGGTGAGTGGAGAAACCTACTCCAAGAATAGATCTATATAGTTTGATCCAATACTAGGGATAAGCTATAGAGGATTTTAAAAAGATAGATACATATAGAAGTATGATTTAAGAAGCGCTGACTATATTAACATCCCCTGAATATGAGGAATTCCTTTGACCATAAAGATCGATCTTCCTTGGCAACCCATCATAGATCCCTATAGATAGTTGGCCTAAACCAGAGGCTAGGTATCTATGGAGCCGAAACTCTAGGAGTTGGCTGAGAAGCATGGGAAACCATAGATCTACTCTATAGTGCTTCCCACATCTTTCTCAACAATATGTGCTGATAAGGTCTGAAGCGGAGAATCTTTTGGAGAAGTTGTTTCATGGTTGATATAGGCTATGATCTGGAGCTTGAGAGGGTGGTTGAGGAGGCTAGGAGGCTGGGTGCTAGGAGGATATTGGTTCAGATGCCTGATGGTCTTAAGCATCTAGCACCATATATTCTTGAGAGGCTTAGCAGGGATCTCGGTGGTGTCGAGATAGCCTTTTCAGCATCCCCTTCTTGGGGGGCGTGTGTTTTGGATGATGTTGAGGCTTTGGAGGGTGGCTACGATCTCTTGGTTCATATTGGGCATGTTGAGTACCCCTTTTACAGGCCTAGGCATAGGACTATCTTTATCCCAGCATATAGCACCCTGGAGATCCCTGATGATCTTGTTGAGAGGGCTGCGGAGATCCTATCTAGCAGGGGTGTTAAAAGGGTAGCTATATTCTCGACTATCCAGCATGCTAGGCAGGTTCCGAAGGTCTCTGAGATCCTGTCCAAGAGATTCGAGGTCGTGATCCACGGGGGAGGCCCCTCTATAGTTGGGTGTGACTATTCAAAGCCATACTCGATAAAGGGGGATGTTGATGGCTATGTAATAATCTCAGGAGGCGTCTTCCACGCCCTAGGCCTCGGCCTCGCAATCCCTGGGAAGCCTCTTGTAAAGATAGATCCCTATGAGGGTAAGGCTGTTGATATGACTCCAGAGGTTGAGAAGGTTCTGAGGAAGAGGCTCTACATGGTATACAGAGCTATGGATGCTAGGACATGGGTTTTGATAGATGGTGTGAAGGGGCAGAACAGGGCTTGGTATAGGAGATATCTTAGGGAGCTGATCGAGAGGAGGGGTGGAAGGGCTATAGAGTATATAGGATATGTGATCAATAGAGAGGTTCTTCTGAACATAGACAGCCCATCGATAGACGCCTATGTAATCCTAGCATGCCCCAGAATACCAACCGACGATCTCGATGACTTCCACAAACCAGTTCTAACACCAGCAGAGGCTAGGATGGCCCTCACAGGAAGGATCCACGAATATACACTCCCATGGTAGCAGAGTATTAACCCTCCTCCCTACACCCAGACTTCTCAGAGAAAACCCTCTCGATACAAGGTATTACCGCGTTGCCACAGTACTCCTTAAGCTTCTTCAAAACCCTATATATATACTCATCCCTAGTAAGATCGCCCCTAAGAGAATCTATCAGATCAGCAGTCTCCCTACTAACCCTTATATAGAGACTTCTATATCCCCTCGGCAAAGCCCACATTAATATAGAAAGCAAAGGGGTATAAAGATAACCGCATATCTCTAAAGATTCCTGCTACTCCCAGCTCTAGAAGGCAAGCCTTTAACCGAAGGAGATAGTTATCATAAAACCCACACATCAAGTTAATAGCCCCCCACTATATTAAAGATATGGTGCTGAACGCTCTATCCAGCGAGGGATGAGCGGAAAAACCCCGGCTGAGATGACTCCTCATTAAATAAGTCTTCTAAGCACCTCTATATCTCCTAATCTTATTAAATATATGGCTTTGAAAGGGCCCCTTTCAAACAAATGCATTTGAAAGAGAACCTTACATTGACCACCTATGGTGCTATAGTACCACCTCTCTATCTAGATATGGTTTCATATAAAGCCATTGCTAGGTTTAGCTTAATTTAAAAGGGTAATGTTGCTATATTGAAAGCCATCACTATAGATCTATGGTGATGCAGAGACCCCCTTTTAAATCGGCCATATAGCTTAATTATATTTAATGCTATATTGATAAAAAGGGCCCTTTCAAAGATAGATCCCTCGATGCTATGGTAAAATGTTTGAAAAACATTTTAAACCTTGAAAGGCTTTCACTATAATTTTATAGTGATGAATAGTAGCTTGAGAGAGGATCTATAGATAATTAATATATTTCTACATAGTTCGCCTTAAAGATAAACTCAATCCTCAGAGGATTATTAGACGGCGATAAGGTTATATGGAATCTCGATATATAATCTGCTATCTACAGAACAGCAGCTTGATAACCATATAACGCTGGAACTAGCAGACAGGTTATAAGAGGTAGCTATGAGGCTTAAGAAATATGTAGGGAAAAGGGCAAAGAAGAGTAGATTAAAGGGCTATGTAATAGAAACTCTAAGAGGGTCCGAGGTAGCTGAGAAGCGCTATAGAGAGACTGTGGAAGAAAAACATAGATCCTAGCTATCTTTAACCTTTTCACACCATAAAATTATAGTGCTGAGAAGCAAATCCCAATCTAGCCTCTAAACACACTAAGCTCTTTTAGAGCATTGCTGTCTGAAGCAGCATTTTAGGGTGAGAGTATAATGGCTAATAACACGGCAGAGATTATATCGAGAATGATATTTCCATTCGTAGGTGGTATATGTCGATTCCCCTAGGAGAGTAGCTGAGTTACGATGTTAAGGTGATTATTGTATAGTATTTTGAAGCATTTTGATGCAGTGCTCTCTCGCTGCCTTGGGGGATCCACCTGCCGGATCGCTTTCTATTGTTGTTAGCAGTCTAAGGCTTATGATCTCGGCTCTTTCGTTAACTATTAGGATGAGGGCTCTACATGATCCTCCTAGCTCTAGGTAGCAGAGCATAGCCTCACCCACTTCGAGAACCTCTGAGCAAAGCTCCCTCCCAGGCTGGCTAGACAGGATCTCATAGTGATCTATGATATATAGCCTTACAGATCCACCCTCTAGGATGAGGATCCTTGAGAGATCATCGAAATAGCTTCCAACAACCCTCAGCATAGCCATAGGAAATAACTTTTAAAGCCTATAAAAATCAGGGAAGGATTTAAAGACTTCTGAGCCCTCTTCAGCCAGGGCTGAAATCCATTAGACAAATGTTTAGTATTAGAGGCTAGAGGACTATACGTCTTTGCCGTTATTACCCTAATGGGCGGGCTTTCATTAGTCATCTCGCGTGGGGCTCTAAGTATTGGCTAGAAGGAAAGTCCGATCTCTATTAAAGCTAACTAGAGTAGTCAAGCTCGTATAAGTGTGGTTCATAGTGTTAGGAAAATTTTTTGAAACAAAAAGAAGAGGGATCTACAGAAAATCTGAGAGTAAGTAAAAAATATTCGTAAGAGAGCTTTTGATACATTGGGTCTTAAAAGCTCTTAGTCTCGGCTCCAGCATTGTTCCAATAGAACTTGATGTAAATAGTTAGCTCTGAAGATCATGAGGATTTTGTAGAGAAGAGAGATCTCAAGATATACAGTATAGATATAAATAGATATATAATAGCTCTGAGGGGGTTGGATACGATTTAACCATTAATGTTAGCTAATATAGTAAAGAGGTAAATATATGTTAGAACAGCAAATAAGTGTAAAATCCGCTTTTCAGTTTCGATGGCGATAATTTCTCTCGATAGTTAGGGTATAACCTTGAGCCAAGGCACCCTCTTAAAGTCTTCGTCAAACGATGCTAGCACGCCTATGTTTTTGTGTTTGCAGGTTAGAACTATTTGCGCATCGTTTGGTGCTAACTTGTAGAGCTTTATTGTATCTACTAATTCCTCTGGATCCTGATGATCTACTAGTATCTTTGCTTTGAAGTCTCTTATGAAGTCGTTGACTTTTTCTATTGCTTCCTCAGGGAATCCATGTTCCGCTATATGTCTCCGGAAAGAGTATTTTCCCTTAATACTGAATTTAATTTTAGCAATCTTAGCTCCTACGATATAGAGGAGTTCATTGTACACTATCATTGGGATAGCTATTCCTTCCACTATAGCATCTCGAATCACTTTTTCTGCTATACTGGTTAGCTCGGTTTCAAAAAGAAAATTATAGATTACATTCGTGTCAAGGCATATCATTGGACTTGAGCCTCCTCTTCAAGCTCTCTAAACTCCCGCACAGATGATTTTCCAAGGGCTCCTCTATACCTTCTAATCAGTTCATCTACATCCTCCTCCACTATAACCTTGTACTCCCTACCCTCTACGAGGTCAACCCTGTCTAATGGCTTCAACACACCCTTCTCATATCTAACTCTTATAACTCTAGACAATCTCCATACCCACATCATATATCGCCTTACGAGCCAATTAGTCTTTCCCCAATATGATATCCTGGGCTATCCCAAGTTCTGCTCACATCCATAGTGCTATTAGAAAGTGTACAGAAGATGTATAATTTGTCTGTGTCCGCTGATCTCCATAACTATATAATTAACCCTTGAGGCGTATACACAGAGCTATGTGAATCAACAGTACCCAATACTAAACTAAATTTTATATATGGCAATACTACATATTATGATACACGAAGACGTGATTATTGTGATCAGAATTAGCCAGGGAGTACAAAATATATCATAGGATACAAGAACGTGGATGTCTCTGAACAAGAATCATGCATGCTTGTTCACGAAAAATAGGTATGAAAATAGGATCTGCTTAATAAATAAAGCTAAGCTTAAAGAGGAAGATGATTTAGAAGATCTCTTGGAAAGATTAGCTGGGTTTCGCAGTTGAAAACCCCGTTCCTCGTAGTTGGATTTAGTTCGAGCTCCTTTAGGAAGCCCTCGGTAAAGAGGATCTCGATAGCCGTGGTGTCTTCAACGCCTCCATCCTTGAAAAGCACTACTATAGATTTAAGTTGGAGAATATCCTTCTCAGCTCTCATTAGATCCTTAAAAAGGATGTTGAGAAGCTTTGTCTAGGGATCTAGATAGGTTCCTCGAATCTTCCTTCGAGGCTTGATATTGCACCGATATGCTGAGATATTAGATAAATATATCCTCGGTAGGGGTGATATTATATTGAAATATAAGTGGAATTGATTGCTCAGATATAACTACGATCTACTATTTACTTTGAACCCTATTAATAGTGTTATGTATAGCAGTTACTAGTTTTTTAATTTCCTTTAAGGCGTCTTCCACATCCTCTCTCGTTGCTAGGCCTTCATAGAAGTTTTTATGCATGGAGTCAGCTTTTAGAAATGCAGTTCTAATCCATTCACCAAGTTCTTCTGCAACTTCGTTTTTATAGATCCATAGATCTTTATGGGATTCTAGTCTAAGGCTTCTCTTGATAAGGGCATGTGCTTTGATTGCGAGGGCACATGCTCCCCAGATCTTCTCTGAGGCCTGTCTCAGATCTCCTCTCTCCAGCTCTTTCTCGGCTTGTCTAATTAGATCGATCGAAGCTTCTATATATTCCCTACCCCTCTGCACCGGATCCTGGCTTTTAATGAGATGCTCTAGGATATACTCCTCAGGTGTTAAGCCGTGTTTCTCAGCCTCTCTTCTAAGCATTTCAGCAATCTTCTCTGGAATTATTAGAGACATAGGCTAGTCTCCAAATTACTTTATATATAGCACTAGTTATTTTTGAAACCTCATCATCTCCAATATATATAGGGCTTATAGCTAAAAGCTTGTCCGCGAAACAGGAGGAGATCGAATCATCGTGATATTAGAAGAGTATAGAATGTTATAAGATGGACGGGTATTCCTCATTGAGACAATAATCTATATAGGCGTTACTGGCTGATAAAGATAGAACTGGCTACTCCATATCAAGATCGATAGCTCCTTACTCTTATGGCTACATTTGTTGGGATCGGTTCCTCGCCGGGTTTTATTGTGTTTTATATCTATGCTCGCCCTCACACCCTCTATCCTCTCTCCATATAGCATATGGGAGCTGATCTCCTTTTGGAGATATGAGAAGCTTCGTCAAGCTATTCCCTCTCCACATTGCTCATAGAGATCATAGTGCTGCTTTCTAACTAAGCAGCTAGCCACAAAGTTTCTGAGCCTTGGGTTATGGGGATTTGATTAATATATAGTATATATATCTAATACCTGGAAGGACTAAGCATGGTTGATATTAACAGCTATAAACCAAGATAAGACTAAAACAGCGGTCTAAGGCTTATACTATTTGGAACCTTTTTATGTGGTGGTTGTTTTGGGGAGAGGTGGGCTTGATAAGGAGGAGATTTTCTCTCTTCTAAGGGCTATTACCGGCTATATATCGCCTTCTGGGTTTGAGGATGATTTGAGAGGCTATGTCAAGGATCTATTTTTGAGTGTTGCTGACGGTGTTCAGATAGATTCTATGGGGAATGTGATAGCTTTTAAGAAGGGCTCAAGGGGCGGTGGGAGGATCATGCTTGCAGCCCATATGGATGAGATTGGCTTGTTCATCTCTCATATAGATGATAAGGGTTTTCTCAGAGCCCTCCCTATCGGGGGTGTTTTTGAGAGGGCTCTGATCTATCAGAGGGTTTTGATTAGAACGAGGGATGGGAGGATCTATAGAGGTGTTATAGGCCTTAAGCCTCCGCATATAGCTAAGCCCGAGGAGGCTAGGCAGGTTCCCGAGCTTAGAGAGCTCTTCATAGACGTTGGTGCCTCCAGCAGATCGGAGGTCGAGAAGATGGGGATTAGAGTTGGCGATGTAGCTGTCTATGATAGAGAGCTTGTAAGGCTATCAAGCGATAGGGTGAGCGGCAAGGCCCTAGATGATAGGGTTGGCCTAGCAGCGCTTATAAAGACATTCGAACTTGTGGAGGATAACCAAGCAGATATATATGCTGTAGCAACTGTTCAAGAGGAGGTTGGATTGAAAGGGGCGAGGACAGCTGCTTATAGCATATCGCCAGACGCTGCTCTAGCAATTGATGTCACGATCGCTAGTGACTATCCAGGCGTTCCTGAGCATGAATGGTATTCCCAGCTTGGGAAGGGGCCGGCTATAAAGATAGCAGATGGGAGAGGAGCTACCGGGCTAATAGCAAACCAGGAGATCATTAACAAGCTAATCTCAATAGCAACAGAGCTAGGAATACCATATCAAGTCGAAGTAGCAGCAGGAGGCACCACAGATGCATCAGCCATACAGCTAAACAAGGAAGGAACACCATCGGGAGTCATATCAATACCAGCTAGATATATCCACTCACCCGTAGAGGTTATAGATCTCAACGACGTGATCAACACAATCAAGCTCGCCAAGGGCTTCTGCGAAAAATCAGAGCCCGAGTGGCTTTCAAAGCTCAAAGGCCTCAAAATAAAGTGACCATAGGGAAACATAGAAAGATATATCTATAGCCCTCTATAGCTCTGGATACCAACATTACAGAGATGATAGAAAGATAAGCCCATCTCGAATCGATATAGATCCATATACATTTAAGCCAAGATAACTACATACATTTAGATGTCTATGGCTGAGCATGCTACTACTGTGGGGTTGGATGTTATAGCCTCTATACTTGCTGAGTATGGTAAGAGGATTGTTGATAAGGCTTTGAGGGGTGAGAAGCTAAGTGATTGGGAAGTGGGCTTCTTGCTTATGGAGGCTACTAGAATGACGCTAGTGGCTAGGATGGAGGCTATTGAGAGGAGAATGGATCTTATTGAGAAGAGGATGGACATGCTTGAGAGGAGAATGGAGTCTCTCGAGAAAAGGGTTGAAGGTTTGGAGGCTGATGTGAAGCAGATGAGGGCTAGCATAGATAGCCTGAGAGATCTAATAATAAACAGACTCATAGACATAATAAGTAAGAGGCAATAAATATGTTATAAAACATATTATAATTTCTTTCACGTTGATGGGGTTTTCTATTTATTCTATCTTAAGGCTTGACAGGAATAGTGTTTTAAGAGCTGAGGATGGGCTATAGATGTGAAATCCCATGAGTCTAAAAATATATGAAAGATTTAATTCCTTATATTAATATATTAATAACAAGGCATTTAGAGTATAGGGTGTAGGAGCAAAGGAATGATTAATTAGGGATTAGCTCATATGCATATTGGTATATGTGATATGATTAGAGATGCTGGTGTTAATAAAGTTGAAAAGCTAAAATATAGGATACTAGCTGTTGAGGCTTTAAGAGCTGCCAGGAGAATGTTGTCTCTTTCGTATAGACAGCTTGCTAAGGAAATCAATATGGACGAAACTATTCTGGCCCGCTATTCCGCAGGTCTTTCAGTACCTAGTTATGAGCATGCTATTGAAATTTTGGAGGCTCTAAGAAGGGTTCTAGACCCAATTAAACTAGCTTTTTCAAGAGCTGGCGAGCTCAGAGGGTTTCTAGATCTGTCGCCTATATTATCAGATCCGTATATGTTAAAAATTCTAGCTATAGAATTTTATGAGAGATTCAGAGGTAGAAATATAAATAAAATATTAGTGCCCGAGGCATCAGGTATAACTCTTGCAACAGCTATCTCAATTATCTTCGAGGCTACATTGGTTATAGCTAGAAGAATTAAGGATAACCCGGCTATAGAGTATTATGAGGAATCCATTATAGAGCCACCTACAACTAGAAATATATTCTATGTACCCAAGGATAGTTTAAGGAGAGGAGATAGAGTTCTTATAGTAGATGACATAGTTCAAACAGGATTAACATTAGCTGTTATGAAGAGATTTATAGATAGAGTAGGCGCTAAGTTAGAAGGAGTCGCAGCCCTCGTAATCATAGGTGATGAGTGGAGGAAAAGGGTTAGTGTAGAAAATATAGAGGCTATAATGAGGATCTCTAAAGTATAATGTGTTGATGTGTACAAATCAATATACCCATTAAATATTGATTACATACCAATATTTAAACTGAATTAAAAATGCAAATATTGGGATCGTGTTATGGAGAGAAGAAGCTTTCTAAGGCTAGCTGGTATAGGCCTCGCAAGCCTCGCAATAGGCCTTGCAGGAGGCTATGCAATACGCAGTCCTCAGACTATTGAGAGACTCATCACAATAACATCTACGCAGCAAACCGCTAGAAAGGTAAAAACACTCTGGATCTATGTGGGCCCAGTCACAGATATAGGTTGGACAGCAGCACATAACGAGGGTAGAATATATGTCGAGAGAAGATTCAATGGCTTAGTAGAGACTAAGTTTATAGAGAAGGTTTCCGAGGCAGAGGCTAGGAAGGTAATAGAGGCTGAGCTGACAAGGGAAAAGTACGATGCCGTCTTCGCCACTAGCTATGGCTTTAAATATGCGGTTAAGGAGCTGGCCAGGGATTTTAAAGATATTAAATTCTATCACTGTAGTGGTGAGTTCGAGGAGTTCGAGGATCTCCCAAATGTAACTACATATTTTGCTGAATTCTACCAGCTCTATTATCTCAATGGAATCGCGGCAGGAGCTGTTACTGAAACATGTAAGGTAGGCTATGTACCAGCATTCTTAATACCAGAGGTGATTAGACATATAAATGCATTTGCATTAGGAGCTGTTTATGGGGCAAAGCTTATGAATAAATGTAAAGGTGGTGAGGGCCTTGAGATCTATGTTACATCTCCTCTAGGAGCATGGTTCAGCCCCGATGCCGCGGCTAATAGCGCTAGATACCTAATTGAAAGGCGTAACGTAGATGTCATAGCATATACTGAAGATACAACAGCTGTGTTAGATGTAGCTGAGTCTTACCAGGAGAGGGGTGTTAAGGTATATAGCTTCAGTCACTATAGCAATATGTATGAATATTATAGAAAGGCGGGTAAGAGTCTAAAATCCCATCTTACAGGGCAGATAGCTAATTGGGGCCCTATATATGAATATTTAATAGCTAGGCTAATAGCTAATGTGTTTATAAAAGAAGATATATGGGCTAGGATAGGAGATTTCACACAATTTAGGTGGAGGAGATCAGTGGGTAAGTCCACGGCTGGAAGTCCTGAAGGCGCAGTCTATCTAGCACCTCTGAACACCGAGGTGATACCCTCTAAAGCGTTGAATGAGATCAAGAAGCTCTATGAGGATATGAAGGAAATGATCTTCGAACCATTTTCAGGACCAATAAGGGGTTATAAGGTGAGCGCTGACGGCAAGCCTCAGGAGGAGCCCAAGATCAAGGTAGAGGCTGGTTCAAGGCTTGGCAGAAACGAGCTATGGTATATGGATTGGTTCTACGAGAAGATAATCTCACCAGCATAGGGACTAGGCCATGGATAATATTTTAGAGGCTAAGGGTATAAGTGTTATCTACCCCAATGGCGTTGTAGCGAACAATGATGTGAATCTAGAGGTGCATAGAGGCGAGGTTCTAGCGCTATTAGGTGAGAATGGGGCTGGCAAAACCACCTTCATCAAGGTTGTGGCGGGCCTTATCAAACCCCTCAAAGGTGAGATCCTGATTGATGGTGAGAGGTATAGTCCATCAAGCTATAGAGATGCCCTGAGACGCGGGATCTACATGGTTCCCCAGAACCCAAAACTCTTTGATGGCCTTACGGTTCTCGAGGACATAGTACTTACCTTGAGAACCGCTGGAAGGATTTCTGATAGAAGAGATGTTCTCACGAGGATCTCTGCTTTAAGTGAGAGGCTGGGGATCAAACTAGATCTGTCGCGTAAGTGTTGGACTCTTTCGATAGGTGAGAAGCAGAGGGTTGAAATACTTAAAGCACTATTACTCGATTCTAAACTCATAATGTTTGATGAACCTACAACCCATATGACACCTCACGAGTTTCTAGGTTTTCAAGAAATATTGAGAACCATTGTGGCTGAGGGTAGATCAGCGATCTTTGTAACACATAAAATACACGAGGCTCTAAAGACTGCTAATAGGATAGCCGTTATGAGAAGAGGTAAGGTAGTAGGGGTTCTAGATAAGGATAGAGCTGATAAGAGGCTCCTCGTTGAGCTTATGTTCGACAGTAATAGCTCTGCAGAATTTTCCCAACATCAGTTAGAGATCGAGGCATCTTTAGGCGAGGTTCTGCTTAAGGTTAAAGATCTATGGGTAAGGGACTACTATGGCCAGCTAGCTGTTAGAGGCGTTAGCTTTACAGTTAGAAGAGGTGAGGTGCTAGGAGTAGCAGGGGTTGCTGGCAATGGGCAATTGGAGCTTTTCGAGGCTATAGTTGGTTTGAGAAAACCAGCCAAGGGATCTATAATTCTTGATGGAGAGGATGTAACATCTAAGGGTCCTGAGTATAGGGTTAGGAAGGGTCTAGCTATTGTGCCTGAAGAGAGGCTTGGCTGGGGTCTTGTACAGGGTCTTTCCATAGCTGAGAATATAGCTTTCTCATTGCTATCTATTAATTCCATGTTTAAGGGGGTGTTAATTAACTGGGGACTAGTTAGAAGGGTATCTAAGGAGATAGTATCTATGGTGAATATTAAAAGTATAGGTATAGATATGCCTGTAGATACTCTCAGTGGAGGGAATATGCAGAAGCTTATGGTTGCTAGGGAGCTATATAAGAGGCCAAGGGTTTTAGTTGCTATGAATCCAACTGGCGGGCTTGATCTTAGCACGGCAGTCATCGTTAGGAATATGATTTTAGAAAATGCTAGAAACTCAGCTACACTTGTGATCTCCGAAGATCTGGAGGAGCTTCTCACGATATCAACCAGAATAGTTGTTTTGAGTAAAGGCTCTATTAAGGGCACCTATTCAAAACCATTTATTGTTGATAATATAATCAGAGCTATGGTTAATTAGTACTAGGGATATTGAATGTATATAGAGGAGAAGCTAAAGGCATTAGTAAGAGTCTCTCTAGGGCTTATAATAGGTTTTTCCATAGCGATAGCTTTAGGGGCCCTGAGCCCTATAGGATTAATAGGTATTATCAATGCCATAGCCTGGGTCTATACAAATCCAGCTCCTCTATTGCTAAGCCTAACTATCTTGGGTCCTATAGCATCCTCAGCCGTTGGCCTAACGCTAGCATATAGAGCTAGATTCATAACAGTAGGGGCTGAGGGTCAGGTCTTGCTAGGTGCGGCTATAACGCTCTGGTTTCTAGCATATTCAGGCTTAGATCTAGATCCCTTTGCAGCGATTCCAGCGTCAATGCTTCTTGCAGGACTCTCAGCAATGCTTCTCGGTGCTATACCAGCCGTGCTTAGAATATACTTTAATGCTAATGAGATACTTATTAGCTTAATGCTTAACTATATCGTATTATATATGATCAATCATATAGTCTCGGGTCCATGGAGAGTCGGGGCTTTTGCTATAACAAGGAGTATCGATACTAAATATAGAGTTGGAGCTGAAGTAATTTTAGCCTTATCGATTTTTATATCACTTATATGTTGGATCATTTTCTCAAGAACTAAGCTAGGCCTGATGATCGAAGTTTATGGCAGGGCCCCAAAGGCTGCTGAGACATATGGCTTAGATCCCAGAGTTATTATATATTTAACAGCCATAATATCATCATTAGTTGCAGGCATCGGAGGTTCGCTGATGATGTTAGGCTTTCAATATAGCTTATCCCCTATGAGTGTTACTCCAGGCTATGGATATATGGGGGTTCTAGCAGCTTGGTTCTCAGGAAACAACCCCATCGTAGCCCTCATAGCATCTTGGTTCTTCTCCTCAATCTTCGTCCTTGGCAGATCTCTACAGGCTAGTGGGCTCCCAATAGGATATGTGCTTGCAATACAATCAATAATTGTTCTATCTGTGCTAGCCTCTAAGAGAATATTCTTGAGGCGGTGAGGATGATCATTATAGACTATTTAATAATAGCTCTAGCAACAGGGGCACCCATAATTCTAGCTGCTTTGGGGGAGGCTGTTGTAGAGAGAAGTGGTAGGGTTAATCTAGGGGTTGAGGGTATGATGGCTTTCTCAGCCTCGATCGCTGTTGCTCTATCAGCATTCACAGGATCTCCTATAGTAGGGCTCATTGGGGGTGCTCTTTCAGGGATGGTGTTAGCAAGTATATATATTGCTACTGTCATAGCTCTAAAGCTAGATCAGATCGCTGTAGGTCTAATACTCTCATTAGCTGGTATGGGACTAGCAGATCTTATGGCAAGCCTTGGATATAGAATAGGAGCTAACATAGCACAATATTCTCTAGCTCATAACATGATTCTAGCCTTGACCCTCCTGCTAGCCCTAGTACTATGGTTTATACTCTATAGGACACAGCTGGGGATAGAGATAAGGGCTATAGGTTATGATGAGGCTTTAGCGGGGGATAGGGGGCTTAGAGTAGATCTGCTAAGAGCCCTAACAATATTGATCGGAGGTATGTTAGCAGGTTTAGCAGGTGCATATATGGCTCTAGTGCTCTTCGGAGGCAAATACTTCTCAGGTTTAACAAGTGGTTGGGGATGGCTAGCAGTAGGTTCAGTAATCCTTGGCTACTGGCACCCACTAGGAGTGGCTGCGGCAGCATATCTAATAGGATTACTACTAGCTCTGAGACCTTTTCTAGCACCGCTTGGCCTAGCAGGTGTTATAGTTACTACAATGCCTTATATAATGGTAGTGATTTCACTTATCATAATATCTCTACTCTCCTTAAAAAAGCCCTATATAAAGCCACCAAAGATCATATAGGGCTTAAATGAATATATATATTATATGCTAAATAGTATGCCAGCTCTGTAGTAAAACTATTATGCTGAGGGGCAGAAGCATTGTTTATAGTGTTTTAGGGATGTTTTACTCTTTTCAGACTATTATGCTAATGCATTTCTATAAACTCCCAAAGCTAATAAATGTAACAATGACCCCGAGTTTCCGAGATCCGGCTGAACCGCCGTAGCTTGCTTGGAGAAGATCGTGAGGAACCTAGGAATGGAACAACGGCTCTCAGGTAAACGGTTAAATATATCTACATATTTTAAGTTTGATGGTTTGGGGTGGATTGTATTATATATTAGGAGTTTTTAAGGCTTTTTAATAAGCTCTGCAGACCCTCCTTCTCGATCACATGGTAATGTTATCTTAACAGACGCTTAAATAGCCCAGAAGATAGCTCTGCGAGATAGCTGGAAAATGGAGAAGTTTTTAATAGGGTTAACAGATGGGTTCAGATGATAGTGATGCTTAACATAGAGGAAGGTAGATAAGGAGCTATTAAGCCCTGCTCTACTCTAAACATGCTTATGTAAATCTTTATATAATATTTTCTTTAAGGATCTTAAAGGAATAAGATTTATACGTGCTCTAGGGATTAGTTTTTGGCAAGGTGTGATGGTATATGGAAATAAAATGTAGATATATTAGTAAAAGATCTAAAATATACTATATATCACTACTATTCATATTGCTGATTACACTACACACATATCCAGCTGTAGTCCATCAAGAGCAGGATACGGTATCCAGTGAAATAGATGTGTGGGTTGATAGAAAGCCATCAATAGATCCTGATCTCTTATCCCTTATCCAGAGTATAGGATCTAATGATAATATCGATGTAATTATAAGCTTTATGGATAATAATGCTAAGCTAGGATTCTCAAGGCTGATTCTCCAGCTCGATCCTGGAGCCTATATATTCGAGGAACTACCAATGATCAGAGCTGTGCTTCCAAAGTGGTTCTTACAGATCTTAATCAATAGCCAGGAAATCGTGTCTATATATCTTAATAAAAAGCTTGAGTATTTCTTAAGGGAGTCTACGGAGCTCATAAATGCTACTAAAGTTTGGGAGGGTATCGGATCTCCCAAAACATGTGGCGCTGGGGTAGGTGTTGCTGTAATAGATACCGGGGCTGATCAGACGCATCCCGATTTGAGAGACGCTGTAGTTGTAAATGTTAAGATCGTTAATAATGTTGTGATTAATGCTACAGGCTTAAACACAGATCTAACTTCTGGGCATGGAACCCATGTAGCTGGGATAGTAGGGGGTAGGGGGATTGCTAGTCAGGGGTACTACAGGGGGGTTGCACCATGTGTAAATATTATCAGCATAAGTGCTGGCGAGGCTCTCTTTATCCTTACAGCGCTTCAGGCCTTTGACTGGGTTATAAAGAATTATAAGGTATATAATATAAGGGTTATAAGCAATAGCTGGGGAACAACGGCTACTAATATAGATCCTTGGGATCCGATAAACCTAGCAAGCTACGAGGCATATAGAAGAGGCATAGTAGTGGTTTTCGCTGCTGGAAATAGCGGTCCTCGGATCGATACTTTGAATAAGTATAGCATTGTACCGTGGGTCATAGGCGTTGCTGCTGGGACTAAGGAGGGAGAATTAGCATATTTCTCCTCAAGAGGCGTTCCAGGACATATTTTTAAGAAACCAACCATAACAGCTCCTGGAGTGGATATAGTATCGGCTAGAACAAGTACTATCGCTATAACAGCCACAGATCCTAACCCCAACCCAGTTAATATATCCTGGACTATTTACTATGCCTCTCTATCGGGAACATCTATGGCGACACCCCACGTCTCGGGTGTCGTAGCTCTAATGCTGAGCGTTAATCCAAATCTATCGCCTGATCAGGTTAAAGATATACTTACATCAACCGCTACTCCAATGCCTGGATACGGCGAGTTCGAGGCTGGGGCTGGATATATAAATGCTCAAGCTGCCGTCTATATGGCTTCAATCACTAAGGGCGAGCTTCCTAGTTGGAAGCCTAGGTGGAGTCCTGAGAAGCTCCAAGAGTATCTTGGAATGACCATCTATACAGGGGATCTTCTACCCTCGCAAAGGATAATCCAGGGCACAGCACCACCTGGGGAGAGGGTTATCGGAATCCTTGGAGGGGCTAGCCCTAGACATAATGTTAGTATATCTCCCTTCTACTCGATAGTCCCTATAAAAGTGGTTGCAGAGCTTAGCTGGACCTTAGCAACGTGTGATCTCGACTTAGCAGTCTACGATCCCAGTGGGAATCTGATAGCATATTCAGGCGCTCTCCTAGGGCCTGAGAGCCTGGAGTTTTATGTAAATAGGGTTTATGGTAACTATACCTTTGAGATTGTAGTATGGCTGTGCCCGGCGCCTACACCCTATACCCTGAATGTAACAATACTTTATGGAGATCCTAGATATCTTAAGATCATAGGGCCTAAACCCATGATCCAGAAGGTGCCCTATGATCTTTATATAACCACGCCTAGGATCTTTAAAGTTATAGATGGTGTTGGCATCGCATCCACATATTTCAGAGCTGGGGATAGCGCGTTTGTAAGGTTCTCCGCGTTTTATATAAATGGATCTCCAGCGCCATCACTTAATCTAACAGTTTCATTTATACATGATACAGGGGTCGAGGTATACTCTTCAAAGGCTAGAGACCTTGGTGGGGGCTCATACCAGGTCGATCTATCATTCAATGAAACATGGCCAAGCGGTAGATATCTCATAGTGATTAGAGGGCCATATAGCATGGTTGCCGATAAATCCAACTTTTATCTAAATTGGCTAGGTGTTTTCATCAAACCACATACTAGGATCCTTAGTCCAGGATCTATATTAACGCTCTATCTAAGAACCGTGACTCTAAATAGCGTAGGCCCTGGGAAACTAAGTATGGAGCCTGTAGCAGCAACATATAAGATATACATCAATGGCAGTCTTACTGACTTCGCAATCGACACAATACTAAATGAATGGGTAGCTATACAAGTTAAACTCCCACAGACCCAGGGATTCCTTGTAATTAGAATCGAAGCTAGCTACTCAGAACCTCTAACCAACATATATTGGAGGGGATTTGTAGAAACATGGGTAGTAACTAAATAACACTTAAATACCAACATATTCTAGATAGTCGAAATACCCTGAATCTTTTTTATGAATCCTGTTTTTGCTGTAATAGCTAAACTCTGAGTTAGTGGGGCATCGAATTTATTATCTATAGATAGTTCTAACCTCTTTTAGACATGTATTAGTAATCTCCAGGGATGTATCGATTCCCTCCCGATCGGGATCTTCGAAGACTATTAGAGCAGAAAGCCATATCCTGAGAGAGTAGGGAAGGTGCTAGAGCTAGATGTAATCAGTGTTAAAAGGGTAAGGGCTGAGAACAATTTAATTGTCAGCATATAAAATACACTATGTTTATAGCCAATTGATTAGAAATGGCTAAGCATTCACTAAGACCGAGGGGCTTGCGAAATTATTCTCAGCCCTAGGAAAATTTAAGTTCTAGCTGTGTCTCTTATTAGTGTGCTCTGATTCCCAAGATCTGTGGCTCTCTAAGGCTACTATGAAGGGGCCGAAGTACCGCTGTGACGAACCCGGGGGTATTTTTCCACCTTCGGGTAGATGGTTTGTTATATGCTTTTTTGCGTAGTTTTTCTTAGGAGAGTTTCTTGCCTCAGATTGTATTGAATATCCCTGATGATTTGTATAGAGCTATTTTGGAGAGGGCTTCTAGGGAGGGTTATAAGGATCCTTCTGAGTATCTTTTACGCATCATAGTCTCTGCGCTATCCTCCCAAGCCCTGGATCTGGGGAGGTTTATAGAGGATCTTGTTGCTAGATATGCATCTAGATCTGAGAGGAAGCTCTCGGATATTCTCAATGCATATACATCTAAGATAGAGGAGCTGGCCTCTAAAATAGCTTCTCTCTATGAGGATTTTGAGGAGATCAAATCGAAGATCCAGGATATAGAGGGTAGGCTCCAGGAGATGGAGAGAGGTGGTGAGAAAGAGGCCCCGGTGGAGAGGCAGGCACAGCAGGCTCAGGCTAGGAGGGCAACTGCTATAGAGATTCTGAAGCAGCAGAAGGTATTCTACGAATCATCGATCTATGGTAAGATAAAGAATAGGGATAAGTTCTTCCAGAAACTCGAGAGAGAAGGAGCTGTTATAATCAACACAGAGAAGGAGAGAATAGCTGTTGATAAGGATTTCTGGGAGAGCTTCACATCTAAGATCTCGAGGATAAGGGGCGATAGCGATGAGGCGATAAGATCTGTGCTGAGCGATAGGAAAGAGCTAGAGCTATTCGAGAGGCTAAAGGAATCTGCAAATCTAATCTATGATGCAACGGAGAAGAGATGGAAGCTGGTAATATGAAGACATAGATCAGCAGAACCAGCGCTGGGTGAGAACCCTCTAGCCCCAGAAAGGGGGATCTCCGCTTTAAAAGGGCCTAGATATAGCTCATAAGAAAAAGATCTGTTTAGAAGGAGAAACGATAGACCTCCATGTTTTGAAACCCTTTCTAAATCGATCGACAACTAGATCTTGATCATCTCCTCTGGTGCAATGAATCTTCTATATCATCTCTCGAAAATCTCCGGCGTTGTGATATGCAGCTCTATAGGTGCCTCTAACCTTCTATATACCTCAACCATGATTAGGTATTTCAGCTCTATACGCCTCGTTATAACGAGTATATCTGTATCACTCGCAGCAGTATATCTACCCCTAACCACAGAGCCAAAGACATATACCTCGGCCTCGGGATCTATCTCCATGATTATCTCCTTAGCCCTCCTCGCAACCTCCATATAGTTCTCCAGATACCTAAGCACTCTATCCTCATACCTGCTCAACAATGAGTTTAAATACCTCCAGAATAAACCTAAGTGAGATCCATTGTAACTGAAAGCGATGGATCTTAAGGTTGGAGTTGAGGATTGGGAGAGACCTCTGATAGCTGCTGCGATATACTTCGCAGACCCAAGGCCTGAGGAGGATGTTATGAGGATCATGGCTGATCTCGTTGGGATGGATGAGGCCGAGGCGATAGCATCCCTCGTGTGGAGGATAGCTTTTGGGGAGGGCTATAGCCTAGATCAGTGGGCAGATCTCCTCGAGTCGCTGAAGATATCGAGCCCCTGAGAGGCTATATGGAGGTTCCAGGAGCTGGTTGAGAAGGGGCTGAGGAGGAAGCACGAAGCACCCTCTCCGAAGACTATAAGCGATAAGGAGACCCTGAGGGCAGCATGCAAATACCTAGGGCTGGGCTGTAACGTCTTTGATGGTTTTTGGATGCTTTCATATTTTATAAGCTATAAGCTCTAGATATTATAAGTTAATAGTGCCCTCTAGGTGGGTGAGGGTGGCTGAACCGCCTTAGCTTGCCTAGGGGAGACCGTGATGAGCCTGAGGGCGGCTATAAATAACCATAAACGATAATGAAATACCGCTCTCGGGTGAACAGTAGCGAGCATCCACATCCTAGAGGACGTGGCTTTTAGATGTAAAGTTCATAAAGTTCATATGGTGATTTTCTTGATTTCCTCGATGACTCTTTCCACGTCTCCCACTCTCTCCCTCACGCTAGCCGGGCTCAGCCTACTCTCGTGAAAGCCCTCTACATGGAGATAATAGGCTGCCTCCCAGGCTCTTCTGAGCCACTCACCTAATATCTTGCTTAGCCTCACAACAGAATCTTCAAGATCCCTCACAGACCACCTCCCCCTATCCCCTACCCTTTCAAGCACGTCCCTGAGATCGTAGTATATGGCTAAGGCCTTCACACCCTCCTCAACCGATTTGTACAGCTTTTCTGAGGCCTGGGCAGGGCTTCCATCAATCTCAGCCAGCCCCTTATAAAAGAATTCAACCGCTAAATCGCGGTGCCTCGCAAAGTCCTCAATATTCCGATCCCTAGCTCTGCGCAATATTCCCCACCATCCAGAAATAATATATGTAGCAGTTTATTACAAATGAAAGCCTCGCCCTCTAGGGCTGGGAGGTTTGGGCTACATCCCCTCTAAGAGGGTTTAGCCCTAGGCCGAGTCACCAACCATTAGCCTCTCTATAGATGCATCGCTCGTAATCACTATATGCTAATGATATGCCTCGATCTCTTAATAGCTTATTCACAATATGAACAAGCCTGTTATAGAAAACCTCCACATGACCCTTCAAAGAACTATAATCAAGATCAGATGATAACCTATACTTATCAACCACAACCACGTGTCAAGTTTCCTCCTTACCTTTTGAAGCAATTCCATCCACGATTTCCATGGCAATTGTTATTGCATCACCACCGCTTAAAGATCTGCCCTTTCTAAAGATTTTCATGGAAATACTTATCATACCCATAGGTATGGGGCTCAATGGGTTAAAATTAATTTGGATACCTCTAAATAGATCTCTAATCCTATTCACCACCACATTAAATACTCCTTTATTCTTTGATGTCGACATTACTATTATATTCCCTCCAACTTCGTGTCTAATGACATAGTGGATCTCAACACCACTATCTATAGACATATCCTTAGACCTAATCAGAGCATCTAAAAGGGCTGAAAAAGGGTGGTTTTACCACATCACTTGGGCCCATATAGAATGGTTACCCGACTATCCTCTATAACCCCTCTGCCAAGCCCGAATATCTCTCTAGCCTTATCCTCACGATCTAAGAACTTTATATTTATCCCACCCTCTCTTATCTCATACCCATGCATCATATCTATAATTTTCTCAATAGCCTGGCCATAGGCTCTAGGTTTAGCCCCTATACCCACTACTAAACCCAAGCCTAAGTCAACGCCCCACCTTATATATTTAAAACCCTTCTAAGCATAAGATCGAACTAGAACGTATATGACCCCCTCTCCGCCCTAAAGGACGAGGTTTGTTAGCAATCAATCTATCAAAATGAGGATCCCATCTAGAGAGTTTTCACTCCTCATATGCTTCCTCTACCGCTTTACTCTGTTTAGCGATTGGGAGTTCCACCTCGCCCAGAGGGCTCTCCTAGCTCATCCCATGGGTTCATGGGGCTTTGTCAAGCCCAACGGCATGGGGCTCCCATCTAGGGTAAACCTGCATAGGCTTGGAACAGAGCTCTCGCTGCCTGGCGTATTACCAATAAATTATAGCATAGAAAGACGCAATCCAGAACAGAAAGCAATAGCTCAAAGTTTCTGTCCCTACCTGCAGGGGTTGGTTTCATCGCCTTAGCCTTTTGCCCCGCCTTGCCAAATCTATGGCGGAAGCAAAGGGATTCGGAGGCTTTATCCTTATTTCACAGTGCTTACCGCCATTCCCCACACTATATCCAAGGCTAGCAACGTTTGAAAGGGGTTGCTAGCCTTGCTGAAAGAGATTGGGACTTCCCAATTTTCTAAGATATGGGTTAGAGCAATATTATATTATAATATAATATGGTATAGGTTTAGATATGTCTATCTAGTCTGTTCTAGTTCTTAATAACCACCTTTTTAAGAAATTTTCGATGTATAAATACGAGGTGGTGTATAATCTCTGAGTCTTCGCTAAACAATGCAATCCCCATGACCATAGTGGGTATCTATGTCCATGGCTTCTTCTTGGTTATGGCTGTTGGGCTTCCATATCTGGTTCTCTTTCTAGAGGGTCTTGGCATAGCTAGGAGGGATCAGCAGCTTCTGCTAGCAGCTAAGATAACCTCTTATGTATGGGCTATATCCTTCGCCTTCGGCGCTGTGACAGGCACTCTGGTGGAGTTCGGCTTGGTGCAGATATGGTCTGGAACGATATTGGCTATAGGATCTGCTTTCTTCCTCCCAATGTTCTACGAGCTCTTCGCATTCCTAGCCGAGATCGTGTCGCTACCAACATATCTATATACATGGGGCAGGCTGAGAGGGTGGATCCACTGGTTGATAGGGCTTAGCGTGTTGATATAAAATTAGTTGGCAAACCTAGCCTTTGAAGGCGGGGTTAGATTTTTAGGTTTTTGTTTCGGTATATGCTCTGGGCTTCCGGGATGGTGGGTCAATCTACTAGGATGAGGAGCGGGGGCCGATTATCCCCTGCAATACCCACCATCTCGGAGGCCCACCTCTCCAATATAAGGATGAATGTTGTCTGTCTACTGACAAATGGACATCAGCATAGGAGGCTGTCATGGCTGGGGGATGTATGTGCTAGGTTGTATAATGAGGTGAACTATGAGAGGAGGCAGCAGTTCTTCAGCAAACAGAAAGTAGATTTCAAGGGAACCTATAGGAGGTACTATGAGAGGTATAGGGATATCCTCGGTGTCAATGCCCAGGCCGTTATTCAGAAGAATAACGAGGCCTGGAACTCGTTCTTCTCACAGCTTAAGGCTATGAAGGAGGGGAGGCTACCTCCCTTCATTAAGAAGGTCAGCCCGCCTGGGTATTGGAAGGATAGGGAGGGTGGGAGGAGGAAGATCATAGTGATTAGGCAGGATCGATATGTGGTTGATGTTGAGAGGAAGAAGCTGATCCTTAAGGACTTTGGCATGGAGATCGATTTTGTTGGTGAGATCAGGTGGTATGGTAAGCAGGGGAGGCTGGAGATCATATATGACGAGGCTGTCAATAGGTGGTACGCCCACATACCAGTCGAGGTCGGTGTAGAGACAACGAAAAACGGCAATAAAGCCAAGCACATTGTCAGAGGTAAGAGAAAATCGATCCAGATTGCTTCTCCAAAGGGTGATAGGATAGCCTCAATTGATCTTGGTATCAATGTTATGGCAAGCGTTATGATCAATGATGGTACTTGGCTCTTGTACAAGGGTGTTAGAGCTAAGCAGGACTACTTCTACTTCGAGAAGAGGATAGCCGGGGTACAGTCGCTCGAGGCAATGGCCAGGAATATAGGTGAGCTTGAGGCGGCGGAGGAGCTTAGAAGGGAGAGGAGGAGGCTATTCAGAAAGCTATATAGGAGATTATTACACCTATACAGGACATTAGCCTCTCATTTGATCAGGATGCTGCATGATCTCGGGGTATCAACGATATACATAGGATATCCATATAACATATCCCAGGATAGTGGTAACAAGTTTAGCGTGAATATCTGGTCATACCACAGGCTAATCCAAACAATCGAGCTCAAGGCACAGGAATATGGTATGAGGGTATTCGAGGTAATAGAGTATGGCACATCAAGCAGATGTGCATACCACGAGGTTGAAGTTAGGAGAGAGCATAGAGGAGTGGTGACATGCCCGCTAGGGCATAAGCTACACAGCGATCTAAACGGAGCACTAAACATAATGAGGATAGCAACAGGAAAAACACCTATGCATATAAAGAAACCACTATCCTACATCGTTCATCATAATGGAGTAGCCCCCACAAAGGGGGGTAACACCCGAGACCCCAGCAAAACCCCGCCCCTCAGGGCGGGGAAGGGGTCATAGGGTCTAATGCATCTGCATATCTAATCCTAGCGGCTAACTCGTGGATGCAGATCCCCTGGGGTACTGGGTCGCTGGTGAGCAAGATCCTTCCTTGGACCCCGGTTCTAGGGCCTGAGATCGTAAATGCAACCGCAGCACAGAATGCACTGGGACTCCTATCCCAGTCCGGTCCCAGCATACTATCTGATCCAGAGGCTCTGAGGAGTGTGGGATATATCCTCTACGATCCCGGGGCTGCCTTTCAAAACCCGGATCTGTTGCCAACATTTCTCCACACGGTATTGGCAACTATAGTTATAGCCTCTTTTGAGACTGCAGCTGTCTACTCATATATGTATCTCAGGACTAAGAGCAATGCTAGATCCTTTTACAAAAGGATAGCTAGGATAGCCTTTGGCTTTGGAGGAGTAGCATCGATCCTCCAGCCCCTTGCCGGGGATCTAATGGGGAGGGTTGTCTATGAATATCAATATGTGAAGTTCCTCATGGCAGAGGGCTTCCCACCGGAGGGAGGCGTCAACCCGATCCTAGGGATCATCCTCCACGGCGATCCTAACTACTACTTCAAAGGACTCGACTACCTAGCCTCCCTAGCCAGCAATAGCCTCTACCCCAACGCTGCGATGCTAACGATAGAAACAGCTAGAGAGATCGGACCTTTGATACATATGCTCTACTACACAATGGTGGTATCAGGCGTTATACTCTTCATCATGGGGATAGCATATTTCGGCCTATATATAGATGCTATAGATAGGCTTGTTAGAAAGATCCTGAGAACAGATACTGAGACCCTTATAATCTACTCATCATTCGCAGCCCCAGTACTAGCCCTTGCAGCAGCATCAGCGGGGTGGGCTGTTAGGGAGATAGGTAGGAGGCCCTGGACCATATATGGGCTTGTGAGGAAAGACCAGGTTATAACCCCTGTCCCGATATCCTTTGAGTTCAGCCTATTGGTGATAGCTATAATCCTCCTAATCTTCATTGGAGGTCTCATAGCGCTCTACTACCTCACTATAAGGCCTCTGAGAGAGCTTGAGAAGGAGATCGTGGTGATAAGGGCATGAGCCAGTATATAGATATAAGCCCGGTAGCCTGGATGTCATTCATCTTAGCAGGTATGACCGTCCTTATCCACGTAACCCTTGTGAACATAGTGCTCGGCCTCTCGATATTGGTTCCAATGCTCGAGTATATCTCCTATAGAAGAGGGGATCCAATGCTTCTCGAGGTAGCAAGGAGATCATTTAGATTCCTCGCAGTCTCAGACCTAGTCGCAGGTGTGTGGGGGACATGGCTCACAATAGTTCTTGCAGGTCTCTGGCCATCCCTCACCTATATAGCTATGACGGAGCTTTTCACGGCTATATCGATAGCCCTCGTGGGGATATTGGTTTCGATCCCGTCAATAGTGATCTACTGGTATAGCTGGGACAGGGTATCCCCGAGAACACATATCATGATAGGGGTTATCATGGGTGTATCAGCATTAGCGGTGCCGGCAGGCTTCAGAGCGATCTTCGCATATATAGATAACCCAGATGCTATGCCCAGAGAAGCTTGGGGCTTTATTAAACACCCACTCTACATACCCCTTTTAATCCACACATGGCTAGGAGCCCTTACAATGGCCTCTTTACTAACAGCATCTATATATGCTATTAAAAGCTGGAGATCCCGTGATGCATATGAGGCAGATATATATTTAAAGGGATATAGATTCTACATAGCAGTAGGCCTACCGATCCTGGTTATCCAAAGTCTAACAGGTCTATGGCTATACTTAGCTTTAGGGGAGCACTCGCCCTACCTCTTCAAAGCTATAAATGGCTTTCAAGGTGTATATATGAGCTTCCTACCCCTATTCATAGCATTTCTAGCTACGATAGCTGCAATATGGATTGGATCTATATCTCTATTCATATCCTCTAGAAAAGGGGGCAGAAGCTATCTAGCAGCCTATACACTAGCCCTCTCAAGCGCCCTTGGAGTCCCCCTGGGAGAGGCTCTCCATGATGCACCGAGAATACCCTATATGGTTCTCACAGGAGATAGAGGGATCCACGTTAATACTCTAGCCAATAGCTTAATACCATTAACATGGGATCTAGCATATATAGCTGTGGGAGTATCGGCATCCATAATGGCTATATTCTTCGCATTACTATACACAATATATATTAAAAAGATCTAGAGAGACATATTAGGCTGGTATTAAATCACAACAATCCACCTATGAGGAAAAGGGGTTTAAGCGGAATGCTGATGTAGCTACGAAAAAGCCTGTGGATCGATCTGTTGGGATGGGTAGAGAAGCCGTAGGATCATACGTCGAGCTCGACCCAACCATTGTTTATCCTAACACCATATGTTTTTAAACCCATCTTCTCCTTGGGGAAGTTGGGTGCTACGCTTGGAGGCTCTAGCATTGCCCCGCTTCTGAGATCGAAGACTGCTCCGTGGCAATAGCATCTAACCACCCTTCTCTCTCTATCCACCATACCTAGAATGCATCTAGCATGGGTGCATACAGCGTCTATAGCATATAGCTCTCCATCTATCCTTGCTATGAAGATCACTTTATCATCTACCTTAACAGCTACAGATCCTCCTGCGCTTTCAAGAGCCCTCTCCGAGAAGACCCTTCTCCATGGCATATATGTCACCTATATGCGGTTTCTCCACAGCTTATAGGTTTTGCCCTGGTCAATATAGATCTGCTAGTGATCCTAGATCTGGTTTGGTTGTGTTTCTCTCTATATTGCTATAGGCTTTTGGAAGCCAATCCCTCATAGCCTCTATATCCCTCTTACTCAGCTCATGCCCTGCCTCCACGATTCTGAGTTCTACAGATGCCCCGAGGGATATAAGCATTCTATATAGATTCTCTGTATCATTTAGAGGCGCTATAGGATCTCTGGAGCCTGCTAGTATCAAGATCTCCTTCCCAGCTAGGTTGGGCCTTACACCAAGATCTACTGGGAAGAATGGCCTCAGAAGTATCGCCCCTGCGAATGCCCCTGGTCTTAGGAGCATAGTGGCTATAGCTATGTTTGCACCGTTGGAATAGCCAATAGCTATGGCTCTAGCCCTCTTAAAATTATATTGATGGGATGCGATCTCTATGAAATCCGCTAGCTCCTCAGCCCTATATCTAAGATCCTCAAGATCATATACACCGGGAGCGATCCTTCTGAAGAACCTGGGCATACCATTCTCAAGAACCTTCCCCCTTGGGCTGAGGATCCCTGCATCAAGGTCTAATGACCTTGCAAGAGGCACTAGATCCTCCTCATCCCCTCCCGTGCCGTGGAGGAGAACAAGGATCCTATCCCCCTTAGACGGGGGTATATAGATATGTTTAAAACCCAGGAGCTCGCCCCTTATAATCTGTACCATCAGCCCCTCCTCCTAGGAATCTCCACACCGCTTGGGAGCCTAACCCTTGGCAGTCTGCTCTCTATCCATCCCCTCTGAGGCTCGAGCCACTCTGGGAGTACGAGATCGCTTCCAAGCATCTCAGGAGGCTCGTCAACGCTGAAGCCAGGGCCTGAGGTGGCTATCTCGTATAGCACGTAACCAGGCTCTCTGAAGTAGATTGATTTAAACCACTTCCTATCAATAACAGGGGTTACTCTGAAACCTAGCCTCAGCAGTCTCTCCCTAAACACGGCTTGATCCTCTTTTGTGGCTGTGTTCCAAGCAATATGGTGAACAGATCCAGCACCAACATAGCCATAGTCAAGCCCTGGAGGGCAGAGAACATCTATCATAGCTCCAGAGCCTCCATCGCCAACCTCGTATCTAGCCCTGTGAAGACCCTCATAGACCTTTCTAAAGCCGAGAACATCCTCTAAAAACCACCCACTGTGCTTGCAACTAACAACAGTGATCTCTGCCTTGTGGAAGCCTCTGATGAAGTGCTCCCCAGGCACCGGGCTATCTCTCCATGGCTCAACAGGCTTTTGATCAGCATCTCTATGGGCTACAAGGGCCAGGGGTAGGCCATCTGGATCTTCAAACTCAACCACTATACCATCATCCTCCCTCCTAGGCTCCCCAATCTTCACACCAGCATTCTTAAGCCTCTCAACCCAGTAATCCAGAGAATCCATTGGTATCGAGAAATAAACCCTCGAAGAAACACCATACCCCTGAACCCCTCTAGGAACCCCGGGATAGGGGAAGAACGTTAGATCAGTTCCAGGGGAGCCCTTAGCATCTGCGTAGAAGAAGTGATACACACCGGGATCATCCTGGTTAACGCTTATCTTCACAAGCCTTAAACCCAGCACACCCACATAGAAATCCAGGTTAGCCTGGGGATCACTTGCAAGGGCTGTTATATGGTGTATACCAAGCAACCTCACATTGCTTGAGAACATAGATGACCACCAGATATAACTCCCCACCCAGCTTATAAGGCTTTACAAAGTAAACTATATATAGATATTGTGAAGTATATGCAAAGAAGTAAAGCATTAAGACTATATCTATCAACTCTCTCTATGTTTAGAGAGGATCGCTTTCACATGTAAAGCTATATTCCATCCCGAGGATCTCTAGGGCTCTAGCTATGCCCAGATATCCTTTCGATTATGCTTAGCATGAATCCTCTGAATGTTGGGCTCTCATATACTATTACCCTTACCCTATCGCCTAGACCCTTTTCAATTAGAGGTCTAGCGATTCTACTGCTCATAGCATGTGCCTCAATAGCTGTGTCCAGGCCATCTCTATATCCCCTGGCCATAGCCTCTGCCAGAAGCTCTGAGGCTGTCTGCGATGCTACTATGAAGCTTCTAACCCCCCTTTCAACTAGATGCCTTATCATCTCTATACTCTCTTCCCTCATTACTAGTCTATATATCTTTATATGATCTATCTCTATACCCTCTAAAGCCCCTCCAAACCCTAGATCCAGCTTATCCGAGCTTAAAACAGCTATCCTGCCTCCAGGCCTTATTGCGGAGCCTATGATGCTGACAGCTATACTGATCCTTTCAATAGGTGGGGTGAAGGATCTATAGCCATGGCTTTTAAGAATCTCAGCAGTGCCCTCGCCTATGGAGACGAGTAGCGAGCCTTCCCTATATAGGTTTTCCACAAACCCCCTACCTATATCGCTTGACATGAGGATCTTAACGGCGTTCTTGCTCGTGAATATAGCTGAGGAGTATCTCCTCCCAATGATGCTTGAGATCCTATCATCAAGATCCTCTATGGGTAGGGCGTCAAAACCCTCCACCAGGTGTAGTGAGAAGCCCTTATCATTGAATAGAGATCTCCACCTAGCCCATGTATCCCTTGTACCTATAAATGCTATCTCCCCACCCATCTCTTCTCAGCCTCATCATAGAGCTCTATAATCTTGTTAACAGCCTCGAGATCCAGTGGACCCTTGTCAGGGGCTTCTGCGTACTCCCTAAGCTCCTCCTCAGATGTGGCTATAACGACTACGGAGGATACTGGTATGCTAGATAGTATGAATCTAATAGCATTCTGCCCCGGGGTAGCCCCGTATCCTCTGAGGATAGGCTTCATAGCATCGTAGAGGTTGAATGCCCATTCAAGCCAAGCCCTATCCCTCAGAGATCTATGGTCCCTCAGGCTCTTAACACCCTCTCTATCGATCCTCTCGCTGAGGATCCCACCAGCATGTGGAACCCTAACCAAAACTCCTATACCCTTTTCACCAGCTGCACGGGCTATCTCCCTACCAGGCCTCTGCTCAAGAGCATTATAGACGAACTGGATAACCTCGACCTCGTTATGCTCTATAGCCTCTAGAGCCTCTCTCAGAACATCCCTCTCAGGGCCTAGGGCTATGCCTACATGCTCGGCTAAGCCCCTCTCCACAATATTTCCGAGGGTTCTATAGAGCTGGGGTGATTTTAGAACCTCGAGGGGAGGGTTGTGGATCTGTATGATGTCGATCGGCTTCTTACCGATCCTCTCGATCGATTTCTTCACAGCGTACACAATATACTCGGGATCATATCTCCTCTGAAGCCTCTCCCCGGGAGCGTATATATCATAGCCAACCTTAGTAGCAACTATTATCTCTCTAACACCATCTCCGAAGGCCCTTCTAAGGATCTCCTCGCCATAGCCCTTTCCATATACATCAGCTGTGTCGAAGAGGTTTATCCCTAGATCCCATGCTAGCCTCAAGATCTTTATAGCATCCTCTACACCGATATCTCCATACATCCCTGTGACGCTATAGACCCCATAGGATATCTCTGAAACCTCTAGATCAGTTCTACCCAGCCTTCTATACCTCATGGTAGAGCCCTACTCATTAGAATGTATACCTGGCTTGAGATTCTCGATACTATATAGGATCCTGTAGTCCTTATCACCAAGCATCTCCGAAGCCCTCCTAGCAACAGCCTCTATCTTGCTTCTATCATCTGCGTGAACCATGAAATAAGCCCTATACTCCCACTCACCGTTGAGGGGGATTCTATATACAACATGGGTTGCCTCGGGGATCTCTCTAGCTATCCTCTCACAATCCTCCTCAGAGCCCTTGATAACAACCATGCCATCCCATGTGATCCCAACCCTCCTCCCCTCGAGAGTTGCTCCTATGTTTCTAAGAACCCTCTTCCTATATAGCTCCTTGATTAGGTTGACAAGCTCATCCTCTCTATAGCCGTATCTCTCGGCAACATCTCTATATGGCCTCTCCACAACGGGGATCCATCTGGATAGCTGTGAGAAGGGCTCTTTATCTATGCCGAGCTCCTCGAATGTGGGTATCGATTCTGGTAGGATCTCTGGCTCTGACCATGATATGCCTCTCCAAAGATCGAATTTAACGGATAGCTTATACGTTCTCTTCCCTAGGAGGACTAGGTATTCCTCAACCCCCGATGATCTTACGATCTCTTCAACGCTCCTCATAAGATCCTCAACGCTTCTCCTCTTAATCACGAACCATATATTATATCTCTCGTGGATTCTAACATAGTTATGGGTAACATCAGGATCTCTTAAGAGGATCCTCCTAATAGCCTCCTTGCTAGATTCATCCAGGGCTCTAACAGCAACTAATGCAGCAACCTTTCCAGAGGCTCTATAGTTTATGTTAAAGCCTATCCTCTTGATCGTTAGGTTGGATCTCATCGCCTCAACCCTCTTCTTAAGATCCTGGAATGGGATGCCAAGCCTCTCGCTAATCTCTAGATAGGGTGTCTCGGTTAGTGGGAATCTATATTGGAGCTCCATCAAGATCTTCTTATCCATCTCATCCACCACGATCACCACCCCTGGGTGAACTCTCCCCAAGCAGATCTCCTAAAACACCTAAGGCCTTCTTCATTATAGAGCTTGTAACAAGATCTAGCAGCTCCCTCTCCCTATCCCCTAGATGGAGCCTCGTAACAGCCCTCTCGATCTCGCCCCTCCTTATGGATTCATATAGCCTTGCGAACCCCCCGAGATCTTCTCTCAGCTTCTCAATAATATACCTGGTATATAGCCTCTCAATATATATCTTCAAAACCCTCTCAAAATCTTCGAGGGCTTTATAAAGGTTTGGGAGGATCTTTTGGGATATCTCCTCAAGATCCTCCATCCATATATAGCGATGGCCGAGAGCCTCGATAGCCTCGGGATCTGTGTTCCTCGGTATGGCAACATCTATTACATAACCCGGTATATCGTGTATAGCTTTTCCACCCAGGATTGGCGTGCTGGAGGATACAGCTAGAAAGATAAGATCCCTTCCAGCTATAGCATCTCCAATCCTATCCATTGTATATGCCTTGCCCCTGGGGAAGAGCTTCGCTATGGCCTCGGCCCTGGCAAGGCTTCTACCAACTATGGTAGAGTCTGAGACTCCATATGTTGAGAGATACCTAGCTATCCTACCCCCAACCTCTCCAGTCCCTATAACAGCTACCCTCATACCCTCTAGGTTTCCTAAAAGATGCTTTGCAGCTAATACGGAGAGTTCTGGGATTCCTGTGCCACCATCTACACCAAGATCTCTTCTAATGCCTATGGAAAGCTCAGATGCTTCTCTGAAGATGTTGTAGAGCATTTTAGCCCCATAGGCTGTTTGGGGTGCTCTATCTAGTGCCTTTCTAACCTGGTCTAGAATATCTCTTTCGAATGGTGCCGGAGATTCGCTGCCTGAGAGAACTCTTAAAATATGCTCCACCAGCTCGAGACCAGCATATATCCTAGGATCTGCTGATGATGCTCTCGCTAATGCCTCGCCCACCTCGTGTGCATAGCTATATATCCTATCCCCTGGAGCAGCTATATAGATCTCCTGCCTCGAGCATGTATCGAGAACCACATACCCTATTGGCTGGCCCCTCTCCACTATCTCTGCAAGCTTCTTCGCAACCACCTCCCAGCCTCTCTTAGCCCTCTCTACATAGCTATAGCCGTGGATCTTCCTATTCACGGCTATAGCCATTATCTCAGGCTTTTGCATGGATCTCAACAACCCTCCTGAGATCTATATTGGCTCTAGACATAACGATCTCACAGAGTCTGTTCCACGCAGCCTCAACATCGCCCGAGGAGACGCTGGATCTGAATACGCTGTCTCTGAAAACCTCCCTGTGGATCTCGATCCTCAGATCCGAGGGTACTCCGAGGGCTTTTAAGGCTCTTTTCATCCTATATAGGAGATCCAACATGATGTGAAGATCCCTCTGAGAGTCTAGATACCTCTTCACCCTATCCCTAGCCTCCATAGCTACTAGAGAGCTCCTCCCATCTGTGTAGATAGCGAATCTAATGTCCCCAGAAGCCCCCTCTATACCCATGCCACACTGTGTTCTAGATGCGTCTCCTGCAAGTATATAGAGCTTTCTATTCCTCCTAGCAATATCTATAACCATATCGTCTATCTCCCTAGCATCTCCCAGTGCTGATATAACTATGTCGCACCACTCGATAGACCTCTCTAGAAGCTCTCGATCCGACGCGTCTCCCTCCACAAGCCTGAGCCTCTTATTCTCCATAGCAAGCTGTGATAGCTCTGGTAGAAACTCCTTAGAGATAACAGTTACCTCGGCCCCTGCCTCGAGGAATCTCCTGGCCTTTTTATACCCCTCCTCCCCACCCCCTATAACCAGGATCCTCATACCCTCAACATCAACGAATATCGGTAGCTTCAGCAGGGCCACCCTAGGCTATGGGGGACACTGCTTATAAGACCTGTGTAACGCTCGATGGCTACACAGAGGATACAGCTGTAACCATGGGTAACCATATGTGGTTAGCAAACCCTTATAACTCTCCCCACTCTCTGAGCCGGGGTAGTGGTTGTGGCGAGGCCATATAGATATCCTGTTTCCAGGCCTAGGAGGCTTAGGAGGAGCAGCTCTATTAGGGATCTAGTTTCTCAGACGAGACTCTCTAGCGATAGCCTTGTCCAGCCCATCTTCGTTGACGAGGGTCTGACAAGCCCTAGAGCCCCTATAGAGTCTATGCCTGATCAATATAGATACTCAGTGGAAGGTGTTCTAGGCTTCGTTGGAGAGCTCCTAGAAGCGGGCGTTAGGGCTGTGCTTATCTTCGGTGTTCCATCTGAGAAGGATCCGATGGGTAAGAAGGCATATAGCAGTGATGGCCCCACCCAGAGGGCTGTTAGGAGTATTAAGAGGGAGTATGGCGATAGCGTTGTTGTTGCAACAGATGTGTGTCTCTGCTCCTACACAGATCATGGGCATTGTGGTGTAGTAGTTAAAAGGGGGTCTGGATATGTTGTTGATAATGATGAGACCCTCAAACTACTTGCTAGAATAGCTGTTAGCCATGCAGAGGCTGGGGCTGATATAGTTGCTCCATCTGCTATGATGGATGGCCAGGTTGGTGCTATAAGGAACGCTTTAGACTCAGAGGGATATACAGATGTAGCGATCATGTCCTACTCAGCTAAATACGCCTCAAGCCTCTACGGCCCATTCAGGATAGCTGCGTCCTCAAAGCCTCTCTTCGGCGATAGAAAGGGCTATCAAATGGATCCGAGGAATCTGTGGGAGGCTGTTAAAGAGGTTGAGATGGATCTTGCTGAGGGTGCTGATATAGTGATGGTCAAGCCAGGGCTATGGTATCTAGATGTTGTGAGGATTGTTAAGGATAGCTTTCCAGAGGTGCCTCTAGCAGTCTATAATGTGAGCGGTGAGTACCTAATGATCAAGGCTGCTGCCTCAAGCGGATATCTATCAGAGGATGAGGCAATATTAGAGAGCCTAGTTGCTATGAGGAGGGCTGGGGCGGATATAATAATAACATACTATGCCCTCAAAGCATCGAAGATCCTGTCTAGGGTGGCTAGGTAGTGGCTCGAGAGCTATATACAGAGGGCAGCAGGATCCTCTATGAGAGAGCTCTAAGGGTTATACCAGGAGGTGTGAATAGCCCTGTAAGGGCTTTCAAGCCATATCCAATCTTCATCTCAAGGGCAAAGGGGTCGAGGGTATATGATGTCGATGGAAATCAATATATAGACTATGTTATGGGATATGGAGCCAATCTCTTCGGCCACTCACCCAGCTGGCTTGTCGATAGGATCTCGAGGATCCTGGGGGACGGGGTTCTATATGGAATGCCAACAGAGGCTGAGGTTAGGCTGGCTGAGAAGCTAGTCTCTATCGTGCCTAATATAGAGATGGTCAGACTCGTCAACACAGGTACAGAAGCTACTATGAGTGCGATCAGGCTTGCGAGGGGATATACTGGGAGGGACTATATTGTGAAGTTCAGAGGATGCTTCCACGGATCCCATGACTATGTATTGGTATCACCTGGATCAGGAGCATCTGGAATCCCATCCCATCTAGGGGTTCTAAGGGATGCCGCGGCTAAGACCCTCGTGGTTGAGTATAACGATGTTGAGGGGCTTGAAAGGGTTATGAGGGTATATGGGGATTCTATAGCTGCCATAATAGTAGAGCCTGTAGCAGCCAATATGGGGCTCGTACCGCCGGAGCCAGGTTTCCTCGAGGCGTGTAGGGAGCTATGCGATAGATATGGCTGTCTATTGATATTCGATGAGGTTGTCACAGGCTTCAGAATATCGCCCGGAGGTGCCCAGAGGTATTTCGGGGTTAGAGCGGATATAGTTACTATGGGGAAGGCTCTGGGCTCTGGATTCCCCATAGCAGCCTACGCAGGTAGAAGGGATATTATGAGGCATATAGCCCCCGAGGGCAGGGTATACCAGGCTGGAACATATAGTGGGAACCCAGTCTCTGTTGCGGCTGCCCTTGCAACTCTAGAATATATAGAGGCTGAGGGTGATAGGATCTATAGCTGGCTTAGGAAGATAGCATCTGAGATAGAGGAGGAGGCGGAGAAGGTTATTAGCGAGAGGGGTTTGGAGGCCCATGTGAATAGGTTTGAGGGTATGCTCCAGATCTTCATGGCTAGAGGCCCTGTTAAGAGCTATGTAGATGTCTCTAGAAGCGATTTGAAGAGATATGGAGAGCTCCATAGGGAGCTCATGAAAAGGGGTGTCTTCATACCACCATCCCAGATGGAGACCTGGTTCCCATCGTATGCACATACGGAGGAGGATCTAGGGGTTACGATAGAGGCTGTTAGGGAGAGTCTCAGGAGGATCTAACATGCTTCTGAGGATAGGTACTAGGGGGAGTAGCCTTGCGGTTAAACAAACGCTAGAGGTTGTAGATGCCATTAAAAGGGTATATAGTGGTGTTGAGTTCGAGCTTGTGAAGATCAGAACCAGGGGGGATGCTGAGGGCTCGCCTAGGAGAATAGCAGAGCCCGGGATCTTCACAAAAGAGATAGATCTAGAGCTTATCAGGGGGAACATAGATCTTGCTGTGCACTCCCTCAAGGACTATCCAACAAAGATCCCTGAGGGGCTGGAGATAACTGCGATCCCTAGGAGAGCATCTAGGAGGGATGCGATTATACCTGGATCATATAGATCTCTTAGGGAGATCCCCAGCGGCTCTATAATAGGGACTAGCAGTATGAGGAGAATATCCCATATCCTCTACCATAGGAGGGATCTAAGGGTTAGGAGGATCAGGGGTAATGTTGATACTAGGATAAGGAAGGTTGGTGTTGATGTAGATATAGCTATATTAGCCGAGGCTGGGCTTCAGAGGCTTGGTTTTGAGGAGTACACCCCGCTAGATCCAAGTGTGATCACTCCCCAGGCTGGGCAGGGCGCATTAGCCGTGGTTGCTAGAACCGGCTCAACAGCCTCTAAGATCGCGTCCCTCATAGATGATCCCGTTTCAAGGCTCGAAGCCTCTGTGGAGAGGGGCTTCATATCCCTCCTAGGAGTTGGCTGTAGAGCCCCCATTGGGGTTACAGCAATAGCTGTTGGATCGTCTGTGAGGGTTATAGCATCCCTTGTATCGCCGGACTATACCCATAGAATATATATAGATAGGTTCTACGATAGCCTGAAGGCTGGGGATATTGTTGAGAAGGTTATGAGGGAGTTCGAGGCTCTAGGGGGTTTGGAGCTTGTGAGAGAGTGGGAGAGGGTCTCCAGCGGTCAGGGGGATCTGGATGGAGATTGAATATAGAGAGGATCTAGGGTGCAGATCGCCTGGGAAGGTATATCTAGTCGGCGCAGGCCCAGGAGATCCAGGGCTCCTCACCCTCAAGGGTTTAGAGGCTATCTCGAGGGCAGATGTTATCCTCGTGGATAGATTAGTTCCGAAGGAGATCCTGGGGTATGCGAGGCAGGGGGCTGAGATCATATATGTTGGGAAGGAGCCTGGGCACCATAGCTATAGCCAGGATGAGATCAACAGGATCATGGTTGAAAAGGCTATGGAGGGTAAGATAGTTGTTAGGCTGAAGGGGGGAGATCCAATAGTATTTGGGAGAGGAGGAGAGGAGATGGAGGCTCTGAAAGAGGCAGGGGTATGCTATGAAGTGGTTCCAGGGGTATCCTCGATATATGCTGTGCCAGCATATGCTGGGATACCTATAACACATAGAAGGATATCATCATCAGTAGCGATCACAACAGGTAGGGAGGCAGAGGATAAGGGGGAGAAGAGGGTAGATCTTAAGGCCATGGCTAGAGTCGTCGACACTATAGTAATCCTCATGGGGATCTCGAGAGCAGGAGAAATATCGAGAGAACTAATAGAGGGAGGGCTACCACCTAAAACACCTGTAGCCGTGATCGAAAACGGAACCACAGAAGATCAGAGGATCCTTATAACAAGTCTAGAGAAAATGCAGAGAGAAATAGAGAAACACGGGTTCAAAAACCCCGCAGTGATCATAATAGGAGAGGTAGCCCTCCTAGCTAGAAAACTATGTTGGTATAAATGCGACAAAATATTAGAAGAGCTCTAACCTTGCCCACCCGGAGAGGGATAAGAACCTCAGATCCGTGATGAGGCTATTACATCTAAAAAACCTTGCCCCTTTAGTGCGGGGGGAGAAGCCGGTCTTTTAAGGGGAAAATGCTTTCATGTAAAGGCTATAATATTAAAAATAATATTTATCAGCTAACTCTAATCACATATTGAGAGGGATGAGGAGGCACGGTATATGGGTTTAGTCTATATAGATGGTATTGTTAAGCATAGAGGTAAGGCTGTGAAGGTGAGGTTTCTAGTAGATTCTGGGGCAACATATACTGTGTTAACGAGATCTATATGGGAGGATCTCGGTTTAAAGCCTATGGATGAGATGGAGTTTATTCTTGCCGATGGCACTGTTATCCGTAGACATATTTCTGAGGTTCTACTCGAGTTACCAGGTTTTGGTGAGAGACATACTCCTGTAGTACTTGGTGAGGGCGAGGATGAAAATCTGCTGGGTGTGGTGACGCTTGAGATCTTCGGTTTAATATTGGATCCATTTAAGCGAGAGCTAAGACCAATTAGAGCTGTTATGAAGAGACATACGATCTAAGCTTATCCAAGGCCTCCTCTATAGTAGAGCAAGAGCTACATAGATTTAGAATATATAGCCCTTATAAGGATCAACATCCCTGGGATTAAGCTTCTTCAATATAATAACTAATATTTAATTCTTGATATAACCTAGCTGTGTTAATTATCGATGCACTTTCGAGCTCCGCTTTTCTCCCAATGCCTCTTAATAATATTAGGTAGATCGCCATATTTTATAGGATCATATCTTGGGAGCTTCTCAACCATCTCCCTAATAATTCTACATCCAACCTCCTCAAGATCCCCTGTGCCATAGACCTCCCTAGCCTTCATAGAGGCGAAATCCTCGAAGGAAATCCCTTTTTTAGCAGCATCGTAGAACTCAGACCTATATCTAAACCAAAGGGTTTTAAGAGCTATTCTTATGGGCCTCTTAACGGTTGGCATATGATACCCCATGATCTTATCGATATAGATTGCTCTATAGAGCCATATTGGGGCTATAAGGGAGTCAAATGGCTTACCATCTACATAGACATTTCTATATCTCAGTTCTTTAGAGGCTGTGAAGAGCCAGTGTTCTATGTGATAGGGTTTTTCACCACATGTGTGGTAGATATCACCACACAGTGTAACCCAGGGCCAGTAGATTAGATAGTGTTTTCTAGGATCCAGCTTCTCTATGAGGGATCTGATGAAGCCCACAGAGTCCTCCTTCATAATGAAGTCTCCATCCCAGTGTAGGATCCATCTATAGCTAGCCTTAGCCAGGATCATGTTTCTAATATGGGCAAGATCTCCTGGGGGAATCCACTGGTACTTTATATTAAGTCCATGCTCTTCTCTTACCCTCTTTATAATATTCGGGGTGTTATCGTTGCTGGAATCTATGATTATATATTCATCGACTAAATCCTTTATAGATAGGAGGGAAGGCTCGATCCAGTCCTCCTCATTATAGACAGCAACCATGGCTGATATACCTTGGGGTCTCTTCCTAGGATCATCTCTAACCCCTATATAGAAAGCTAATGTGGAGATCGTATTCCTCAGCATGAAAGTGCCTCTCCTACCAAGTAGCCTTCTAGCGATGGCTCTGAAGCTGCTCTTCATCATCCTCGCCCAAAGTATGTGAAAGGGGGGCTATAAATTTGAAAGGGCTGTAGCTAGAGATATAGTTATTAATATGAGGTGGCAGAAGCTAGCCTCTAAAATTATTTAGGCATTCTCACCATAGTTCTCTGGTGCTCTGCTTGCCTAGTGGCAGGTTAGAGGTTCTTAAAGTGGGTAGGCCTGCTATTGCGTTGCATGGGGGAGCTGGTAATTGGGATGTTGATGAGTCTACTAGGGTGAAGGTGGAGGGTTTTCTAGGGGATCTTGCAAGGGAAACGCTAGATCTCTTGGAGAGGGATTATAGTGCTTTAGATGCTGTTGAATATGCTGTTTCAAGGCTGGAGGATTCTGGGTTATTCAATGCTGGTTATGGGAGTAGCTTGAATATCGAGGGGGTTGCCCAGATGGATGCGGGTATAATGAATGGTATCGATATGAGGGCGGGTGCTGTGGCTATCGTTGAGAGGGTGAGGAACCCTGTTAGGCTTGCTAGGATTGTTATGGAGAAAACAGATCATGTCTTGATAGGGGGTTCAGGAGCTGATCTCCTCGCCAGATTATTTGGTTTAGAAAACAGGGTGGTTAATATAGATGTTGTTAAGAGATATAGAGAAATGCTCTCTAGGAATGCCCCACCTCCTTTCTATAAAAAGAATAATGATTTAGTAAAGAGGCTAGGCCTGGTAATTGGAGATACTGTAGGGGCTGTTGCAATCGATAAAAAGGGTGGCTTAGCCGCGGCAACCAGCACAGGTGGGATCTGGCTGAAGATAAGCGGTAGGATAGGAGACTCACCAATACCTGGAGCGGGGTTCTATGCTGATAGGAATATTGCTTGCTCAGCAACAGGTATTGGGGAGACAATTATGACTATATCGCTATGCAGATCGATAGGGCTTCACTACAGATACCTCAGAGACATTGCGAGAGCCGTTGAAGAGAGCTTCAAAGAGCTAGAGGATCTCTTCGGAGTCAACACAGCAGGCGTCATAATACTGACCTCCGATGAGAGTTACGCGGCCTACTACAACACCAAGGGAATGGCGAGAGCTATCTACTCAAAGAACCTGGTAAAACCCATAGCCAGAATATTTTAGCTATAACATTAATTATCCCCATGGCATATCTTCTTGGGTGGTTTTCTGAGCTCTGTTGAGGATTTTATTTCTGCTGTTGAGAGTGATCCTTCTGTTAGGAGGAGGCTTGCAGCAGCGATCCTCACTGATTCAGATGCGAGGCTAGCGATTATAGGTGCTGTTCTAAGGGATGTAGCTACTAGAAAGGATATAGATGATCTTAGGGGTGATGTTGATAAGAAGGTTGAATCGCTTAGAACGTAGATTAAGGGTTTGGATTCTATGGTAGCCTCTCTAGCTGAGAGAGTTACAAAGGTAGAGGGATCTCTAGAGCAGATGATAAAAAGAATAGAAGATATAAACAACAGTCTTACCAAGAGGATCGAGGATCTTGATAAGAGGATAGATTTTGTTGCAAAGATATCGATAATACTAGCAGGATCTGTTGTAGCAACTCTCATAACACAGATAGCACTAGCAATGATAACAAGGCTAGGAATACTGCCCTAGAGGATTCAGCATAAATGTTTTTCAAAATAGTTATATAGATCTTTAGTCCTCATGATGCTTCAATTATTGCATTCCACTGTTTCTCTAGCTTTTTTCCCTTGCATATATTTCTAATATGATTTTCTTTATGTATGTCGTTGCTATATAGGTTAGAAGAGATGTTGCTATATATGCTGTGATTGATATCGCTATTAATGTTATCCAGCTGATCCCTGCTATTGATGCGAAGGTGTCTAGCATATTGATTGCTTTTGGATCTGTGGTGATGCTCGCTATTATAGGGGTTATAAATATTGCTGATGATGCAACTAGGTTATTGATGACTCCTAACCAGGTTTTGCTAGGTGATAGAAGCGCTTGGGGTATTGCGATGAGGATCGATATCCATAGCCAGTTAAGCCCTAAGGCTCCTCCTGCAGCGCCTACAATGATGCCTGATATGATGGGATATATATTGTCTCTAACCAATCCCATTCTGATCACCTGCTAGGCATCACTATGATCATAGCTACTATGCCTCCAACGGTTTGGGGCGTTTCTGGGAGATCCAGCTGGCGATATTCATATCTATACCATGTGTTGAAGAAGCTTTTATAGTAGTCGCTGAATGGGTTCTCGCTCTGGCCTCCTGGGTATATGCCGTAGGCCTTTATAGATCCTCCCTCTACATAGGCCACGATCCTCCAGCTAGGGCCTGTTCTAACATAGGTCCTCCCAAGACTCTTTAGATCATAGGGTATCGGGGCGTTCATCAGAGTTGCAGATCCGCCATCCTCTGGCACAGGCCCTATGGATAGGGGTTTGAGCCCGCTTGGATGGGCTATATATAGCATGTGAATCCTCCCCCACACCCAGGTGTTTATATCATCGCCATAGGATGCTCTAAGGATGCTTATCGCTTTTGAAAGGGCTTTTCTAGCAGCATCGCCTAGGCTACCTCCAAACCATTTTGAGCTGGGCATGCTATGGATCAGCCATAGCAATGTGTCCTCGCTCGGGTATAGCCTTAGCCTGATCCCATGATCCAAGTATATCTTTGAGAATACCTCATCATATAAGGAGGAGAACCAGGCCCACCATATAGTTGGTGCTACTAGATCCTTATCCATTCTATAATCCCATGATCTGAGGATCTCGAGGGCTTTAGCCTCAAGAGGATCTAGATCTTTATACCCCTCAACAGCTTTAAGCAACACAGGTAGTGAGGATGCAGCATACCATAGATATATATCTGCTTGATATCGCATCATATCCTCAACGGAGTGTCTATCTTTACTGGATAGAAGCTGGTATATCCTCTGTGCCCTAGCACCAGGATCCCACCAGCCTCCTAAGATGAAATATGGGTAAAATGGCCCCACACTCCTCTGGTTAGGCGCTGCAGCCCACCCTCTTTCTGGGTTAATTGTCCTTGGTATCAGTTCATAGGGGACATAGCCCTCCCACTCATACCCCCCACTCCCATTCAATATAGATCTAGATCCTATGACCTTCACCACATCTCCATTGGGAAGCCTCACAGATACAGATCTATATGGGAAGAGACCTGGTATCACGATACCATAGTTATTCCTGATATCTATGAATGCCCAGTTCTGTGAGGGCACATCCCAGTATCTCAGGGCATTGACTAGATCCTCATACCCTCTTGCCTTGTTAACAAGATATATAGCTATGGCCTCTCTAGTAACCCCGCTATCGTCGTTCATATACCCTGCATTGCCGACCCATCTAAAGGATATTGGGGCTCCTCTAGTGCTTATTATAGGGCCGTTAGCGGTTATATTCACCTTCAGCAGGTAGACCCCATAGCCCCTAACCCTTATAGACTCTTCAACGATCTTTAGAGGCCTCCACTCCCCCTTGTAGAGGTATTTATCGCCTACTATCTTCTCCAAATAGAAATCCATAACACCTATCTGGGTATTGGTTAGACCCCACGCAACATATTCGTTGAACCCTATGATTATAAAGGGTATCCCTGGGAGCGTCACACCCCTGACATTCGCCTCAGGGGTTTTTATATGGGCCTCATACCATATAGCCGGTATGTTGAGGGATAGATGGGGGTCATCTGCTAGCATGGCCCCACCAGTAGCTGATCTAGATGGTCCCACAACCCAGTTATTGCTACCTATCTCTCGGGGTTTTTCACCGCTGAGATCTAGGATCGATTCTATCGCATCTAAAATCTGCTGTGCGAGAGCATTATCACCGAGATCTATGCCTGTTGCCCATGGAGAGAACCAGTCTAGGCTCCTGAGATAGCTGGGATCTATATTGATCCTTGTATTGCCTATGCTTCCATCCCCTGGGATCACGGTTATGTTATCACTATAATAGGGATCTACTGGAAAAAGGGTGTTAGTATCTCTAGACCCGAGCTTCATAGCTAGGTATGTTAGTCTAAGGGGTTCAAAGAAGTCTGTGAGGCTCCAAGCCATATACTTAGCCCATGCAATGCTATCCTCAGGCCTCCATGGCTCTGGCTCATATCCTAATAGCTTGAACATAAGGGGCAGTTTATTGTTGCTCCTCATCTCCTCTATAGCCCTATTAACCCCTGCGGAATATGCATAGAGAATAGAGTAGACCTCTGGATATGTTCTTCTAATCCACTCAGTTGTATTCACAGCGGATCTGTAGAGCCCCACTATCCTCATATAGATATCCTGTTTCAGAGTAGAGTTGCCGAGGATCTCGGATAATCTTCCCTCAGCAAGCCTTCTCTGTATATCCATCTGCCAAAGCCTGTGATACGCATGAACATATCCGAGGGCAAAAGCGGCATCCCTATAACTATCAGCAAAAATATGGGGAACCATATGCTCATCAAAAACCACAGTAACCTTATTCCCAACACCATCAACCCTGATCTCTATAGAGCCTCTGAAATCGCCTCTCCCAATCTCTCTCCAAACACCTGTATAGGGATCTATAAGAGATGCTACAGACCCTAGGGACGTTATTATCAGAAACATCAAGACAATTGACAAAACAATTAACATGGTCTCTCTAATAAAGACCATCTCCCTTGAACCCATGATAGTTAAAACCAAAATATATTTATAATTATCTAACGATTCTCTCGAAGGATCTATTTAGGAGGCATAATGTCTCCCCAGTATATTCAGAGAATTGCTGCGGTTAGAGAGCTAAGCCAATGGGAAAAAAGATCCTATAATTAAAACCTTGGACATCTAAGGATAGGGATGGCGAAAAGCTAGAGCGTGTAAAAGCTGTTGATCTAAAGCCCGGGGTTCTGTGATATGCGGAATAGGGGTAACTGATTAAGAAATATGAGGGTATACTTGGAAAATCATCTGGAAGGATTTTAGGGAGCTCGAAGAGGGTGCTCGAGCTTAACGAGCGCCTCGACACAAATGATCAATGTGAGATGGAAAACTAGCTTTCGCCGCTATCGTCTCTGTCTACTATTTAAGCTCTATATCGATTTTAGGGTTTACCAGAGGCTAGGCTCTAATAAGAAGCTGGAGAAGCTGACCCCTCATCGCCCTAGGCGTCGGGCATGGATGGCTCATAGACCCTATATCCTGAAATATCTTGCTAGCTATATGTTTCTTTGTGTTTTTAATGCGTGTTGCTCCTATTTCTTGGGGGTGGTGTTGTCCTCCTACGCTACGATTTCTCCGGTTGTATCAATAGCTTTTGCCGATGTTAAGGTTCCATCTACGATTGTTAAGACTCTTAAGGGGCTTGTTGATGAGGTGTTGATAACCATAGATTCTGGGGGTTTCAAGCTAGCCGCTCTAGATCCTGCTAGGGTTTCTATGCTCCTTATGGAGATCCCTGCTAGTGCTTTTCTCGAGCTCAGGGTTGAGAAGGAGCTCTCTATAGGTGTTTCTATGCAGAGCTTAGAGCTCACTGTCGAAGCTGCTAAGAAGACTGATAAATATGTTCTTGTGAGTGATGGGGAGTTTGTAGAGGTTATTGTGGAGGGTCTCCCAACTAGGAGGTATAAGTTTAGAAGCATCGAGATACCTAGGGAGATCCCTAATATAGATGTTCAATATGATGTTGAGGCTATAGTCGGTATAGATCCTTTTAAGGTTGCTGTGAAGGATATATCCTCGATAGGATCCTATGCCCTTTTCAAGGCTGAGGATGAGGAGGTTCTCCAGATTATGGAGGCATCTACTAGAAGAGGGCTTGCAAGGCTATCGAGATCCTCGGGATCTTTAATAGATCTTAAACTATCTAAGCCATCAAGCTGCTCCTACGAGGTAGAGTATATAGAAAAGGCGCTCTCCCTCGCAAAACTAGCCTCCCAGCTCCAGCTAAGCTTCTCAAACGACGCACCCCTTAAAATGATCTTCCCACTAGCTATAGGTGGTACAGCAACCTTCTACCTAGCGCCGCAGGTTAGCTAGAATGGTTAGAATATATATAGAGCATCTCGAGGAGAGCCTAGGCAGATGGGTGCTGGCTGAGTATAGGAATAGCTATAGAATAGCCGGGGATCTCCTAACTATAACAGGGATCGAGATCCCGGGTCTTCCAAGTACGAGGAAAAGGTTCCACGAGCTTGTTAACCCTTCAAAAGCCATCATACTAGATCCCCAGGCTCCCCAGATTCTAGAGCCAGAGGATCTAGTTGGCTTCGAAGCAATAGTAATAGGAGGGATACTGGGTGCCCACCCACCTATGGGGAGGACTAAAAAGCTATTATCAGATCGATACCCAGAGGCGGCTAAGAGGAACATTGGAAAGCACCAGTTCCCAATAGATGCAAGTGTATATATAGCTCTAGAGGTTATTAGGGGGAGGAGGGTTAGGGAGATCCCGATAGCGCTTGGGCTTATAATAAGGAGGAAGATAGGCTCTATAGAGCATGAGATAGAGCTTCCATATGCATATCCAGTTGTTAACGGTAAACCCCTGATCTCGGAGGAGGTTCTAGAGATCCTAGTAGGTAGGGGGGAATGCGAGATAGAGGTTAAAGAATATATAGACCAGGGATCTGGAAAGTATTGATCCCTTAACAGATGTTGATCCTTGAATCACCTACCATCCCATATAGATGCTATCTAGCTTAAGCCTTGGGGAGGATATTGCTGCCATGAGAGAGGATACTGAAAGGGTGGCGAAAAGGGCTAGGATCGCGGGCGACGATGCCGGGTGCTCGGTTGTCAAGTATCCAGGTATTGTCTGGGATATCATCATATATGCAACTATAGCTATGCCCAGGATGCTTATACACGATGCATAGAACGAGCTACTAAGCCTCCCAAGGGATATATATGAGAGGAGCTCGAAGACCGAATATATGATCCAGTATAGTGGGAACATCCTGCCCAGCTGAGAATCTCTCATAGGCTGATAAACCACTGAGAGATAGAGAAGAGCTCCGAATATGAGCACGAGAAACCCTGTGAGATAGTAGAAAGCGCTAACCCTTCTACCGAGGAAGATCCATCCAAACCCTCTTAAGAGAATACCAACAGGATATGTAAAGAGAGCCGGGTATATCAGGGTAGCCATGGAAATATCGGTTAAAAATGAGAATATGAAGCCTATTGTTAGGAGAACTCTATGAACCAACAATATCTCCGAGCATATAGCTGGCATAAAAACTATATATAAATACTAGCGTCAAAACAAATAAGCCGTTTATCAGGAGGTGTAGATGTTTGTTGACGGATCTACTCTGTTGTTATTGTGGCAAAGGTGTTTCAAAACTTCTAGGATGATTATATGGTTTAGGCTCTTCTGAGTTAACGGTTAATCTAGTTGATGGGTTTCTCAGGGCTAGCTATATAGCTATTTCTTGGGTATATCGCTATAGAGTATTCTATATGCTGCTAGCGATATGAAGAGCGTTGAGTAGCCTGCTACTGAGAGGGATGCTGCTAGGGGGTCTCCATATAGGCTCATTAATAGCGGTGTTAGGAGGAAGGCTCTCTGGAGGATCTCGGTGGGTATTATATATGCATGCATAGTAGCCCCCCATGTTGGTAAGAGCCTTGCAATTATTGAGTAGCCTCCTCCGAAGCTTCTTTCGAGGAATATTAGGAGGCCGCTTATGAATGGTAGAAAAGCTAGCATGGAGATCGGGACTGCCGTGGCTATAAGGGTGTTCCTTGTTAACGAGCTGAGGGCGAGTCCTAGAGAGAAGAAGATGGTGTTTGAATATATATTAGCTATAAGGATGGCTGGGGCCATATCTATATATAGCTGTGGGCCGAAAACAAATGTGGATAGAGATATTGATAGGGTTAGCATGAGTATTGTGAAGAGGGCTTGGAGGATATATCCACCCAATATCTTTCCCAGAAATATCTCAAGCCTCGTAGCGGGTTTCGTGAAAAGGGTTTCAGAGGTTCCCCCCTCGAATTCCTCGGAGAAGGATCCAGAAGCTATGAGAGAAGCTAGACCGGACATTAAATATGATGGGAGGAAATATGTGAATAGCCAGGCCAAACCGAGATCAGGTTTCACAGGAAGGTTTCTCATAGAAGCAACCCTATTGATCTCGCTATAGCCATATATACCTAGGATCTGAACCAGGACAACCAGTATAACCCCAGCCAAAACCTTCCTCCTAGCAAGAGCCCTTCTAATCTCATACCTAGATATAACCAAGACCCTCCTAGCCGAGGGACTACCCATCAGAGCATCTAATGCTAATATCTATATGAAGCAAATAAGATTTCAGACCCTAAGCCAACTTAGATGTTAAAGACTAAATCCATAGAAGTCACAGCTACCGCTCATCCAAGAGTGATCGTTTCTGCCACCTCAGGCCCCCTCACGGCGGTTAATCATGGGTCTTGGAAACCCAGGATCGCATTATACCTACTAGCTTTGGAGTCTATGGAAACAAATCATCATATCTAATAGCCTTGAAAAGACTAAAACAACCTTAAAACATCATAAACAAGCTTCAGCTACCCCATAAGATCATCACGCATCAGTGGGCATGACTCACATCATCCAAGGATATAGAGGGTAAGAAACTATTTAAAGAACCCTCGAGACTAACAAGGAAGATGCCAATCTAGGTCGAGAAAAACAACTGATCAGCTAACAACCTATCGATTATATATCTAGCTAGGGGAACCACGATCATGCTACTAATTTTAAAATATCGCATAACGTTAATTATCCTTAGATGATGAGCCTATCTCTTCGCCGAGCGATGGGGAGGCCAGCCTGTGCTGATCTATACCAGCGATAAAGTTAAGGGAGATTTCATAGATTTATAGATATTGATTCTAAATTCAATGATCGGTGCAGGTCAGCTTCCTCATCCCTCGGTTGAGAGGAGGTTTCGTCACCAAAGAAAGATAATTTAGCTATGGTTAAAAAGTTTTCCAAGAAGATCTTTGGATTTCTATTGCTAGCTCTTCTTACCTCTTATTTTTATCAGTATAATAAGGGAATTTTAGATCTTAATCCATATTACTAGTTCCTGTTTAATCCTCTTCTTAGTAAGATAATTATTAAACCACTACATCACAACTGTAAGCCTTACATTTCAGGGTGGGGAAGAGGTCAGACGTTTTATTAATCATTCTGATGTAGGGGGTAGTTGTAAGTTTGCCTCGAAGTTAATATAGCCATCATCTTAGAGGGAAATATATTATCTAGTAAATCAGATATGTCTATAGTAAGCCGAGTTAGTTCGAAAGGGGAGTTATTTATTTCGAAGGAGATTCGTGAGAAGCTTAGATTAAAGCCTGGTATGAGGGTATTATAATCTTAGCCACGCCTCATAGATCCTAAGGCAATATATCCTATTACGAAGCCTATAGCGAGGGATATAAGGATAGCTGCGGCAAGAGAACCTATGTCGAGGTTTGATATAGTCTTGGTGAATGTATCTATCCTTGTAATTATTACTGTTTTCTCGGATATCTGATCTGCCGTCTTTATTAAAGTGTTATGAAGTGTTCTATATAGGGTTATGTTTTGGGGCTTTATCGTTATAGTTTCTGTTGAGATCTTCTCTACAGTTGTATAGATAGTTATTGGCATCGCTATAGTGGTGATCTCTTGTGGGGTTATTGTTATAGCTGTTGCGGTTTGGTTAAGTACTATGTAGAGGCTCCACCCGCTAGGGCTAAACTCATTTGGATAGTCAACTATCTTTGCATAGCCGTTTAACACCAGCCAGAGGTTTATGTTGAGTAGATGTGTGGAGTTAATCGGTAGATATGCTATTGCAACCACCCTACCATATCGATCATAGATATAGAGGTCATCTATATCGAGATAGATATTCTTTCCAGAAACTAAAGAGCTGAGAGCCTTCTTAGCCTCCTCACCCTCAGGAGTGCTAAGTTCTGGAGCGTTGATATCTGCAAGTCTAACCCTTATCGTGGAGCCATTGAAAGATATATATTTATCTTTATAGACAGCCAGAACCCTGAGATCCAGGGTATCCCCATCGATAACTCTAACCACAGCTCCATAGACCTCGATACTATATAGAGGTTCTGCATAGGCTTCAAACCCCACTTGTATATATTGAATCAGGAGTGCTATTAATATCAAAATAGAAATTGCTAGCCTCATATGATGCACCACCTATCCTCAGATATATTGGGGTTTATAAGGTGTACATGGGCGAGGGCCTCATATAATTAAAAACATACTTAGCGTTAAACCTCTAATCCTAAAAGCTGGTATCGAGACTGGGTGTTGTAAGATATGCTAGCTATTTCTGCAAGGGCTTTAGCAGGAGGGTTTTGATCTCGAATGGTCTCAATGGGATCTCTAGGGACTTTCTACCTGGGATCGGTTCCCCCTGGGGTCTTTCTAGTAGATCGCATTGGTATGCTTCAAAGGGGATCCAGAGATCTATTCTCGCCTTTATATCTCTATCATATGGGTTGTATATTCTGAGCACATATCCCTCTCCCTTTTCAGAGATCTTAATACTCTCTATGATAGCTCCTCCATCGGATAGCGATATATAGCTTGCCTGTGGATTCCTACCACCTGCTCTAACAATCCTCGGCGAGCTCCAAAGCTCATAGGCTATTCTGGGCACCTCACCATCTACATAGCCTCCTCTATGGGTGTAGATATAGTATCTAGCCTCGAACTCCTCCAAACCACTATATGGATCTGGGAAGACAGGGGTTTTCGCAAGGGTTAGCCCCACCTCATCCCCCCTAGGGCTATATCCATGCCTAGTCATAGAGATCATTGCGAAGCCTTTAGAGCCATCTGATATATCAGCCCATCTAAGGGCTGGGACCTCGAATTTAGCTATATCCCAGCTATCCCTGGGCTTGGAGCTCCTTCTAATTGCTCCAAATGGTATCTCATAGAATATATCTTCGAAGCTGAATGAAGGCTTTAGCCATGCTTTAAGTAGATATCCCCTCGAGATCCACTTGATATTCGATGTGATCTCAACAACCCTAGACCCTCTCGATAGACAGATCCTCTGGATGATCTCAGACCCCTTATAACTATAGCTGATCTTTCCGCAGGCCTTCAGAGATCCGCTATAGACTATAGAGGGCTCTCCAGATGGTTTGAGATCAATCCCTGGATCCTCTATAGAGCTCCTCTCAATATCCCAAGCATCCCAATCACCAGGCTTATCCCTATGGGCTCTAAGGATATGACTTATCTCAAAACCAAGCTCTAGATCCTTGACCCTAATAGACCCATCCCTACTGATCATAACCCTGAGCAAGCCATTATCAAGGATATAGCCCTCCTCCCCCCTATACGCTATAACCCCATCCCCGCCCTTGGGAGGCTCTAAATCGGCTCTCTCAAGTATAACGTATCCAGTAGCAGGGATCTCGATCTCGACGAGGACAGATCCCCCTAGATCCTGGTGAGCTAGCGTGGATCCCTCAGCATATCTATATAATCCCCTGGGAAGCTCTATAACAGCCCTTCTAGACCATGGTAGGCTGTTGAAAACAGCTATATAGCCTTCTCCATCTCCACCAGCTATAGCTACCATGGCTTTCTCAGAGATCTCGGAGCATGTTTTTAGAGCATCCTCCAACTCTTTATAGGCTTCTAGATAGGCATCATAGCTAGCAGATCCTGGGAGGACATCGTGGAACTCAGCCCTTAAAAGGGTTTCCCAAGCACCTCTAAGCAGATCCCTGGGATATGTTGTCAACCCCATTGAAGCTGCAATGGTGCTCCAAAGCTCAGCTGTTCTGAGGCATTCCTCAGCCCTATACACTAGATCCTTGATCCTGTGGTTAGTTGTATAGGTACCCCTGTGGATCTCAACATAGAGCTCCCCCTTCCACGTTGGAGCCTTTTTTGAGGCCTCTCTAACAAGATCTATGTATTCTGCCTCCCCCACTCTATGCAAGATCCTGGGTAGCCTGGGCATCCTATTGATCCACTCTATTCTTTCCAACATGATAACGCTTGGCCCCCCACCGCCGTCTCCAACGCCGAATGCGTGTACAGCAGGTGCTAGATCCTTCTGCCTATACTCATCCCAAACCCTTTTAACCTCATCAGATGATAGGCTCCCATTATACGTTGTTATAATAACATGGACAGGGATTTTACTCCCATCAATACCCTCCCATAGGAAGAGGTGATATGGGAATCTATTTGTATCGCTCCACATAATCTTGTGGATGACGAACACCTCTATACCTGCGAGCCTCATAATCTGTGGGAGCTGTGCTGAGAAGCCAAACGTATCTGGTAGCCAGCCTATCCTAGAGATCCTCCCAAACCTCTCTAGGAAATATAGCTGGCCATAGAGGAGATGCCTTGCAAGGGACTCACCTGTAACTAGGTTTGTATCGCTCTCACACCACATACCTCCAACAGGGATCCAAAGACCTTTTTCCACAAGCCCCTTGATACCTTCGAAGATCTCTTGAGAATCCTCTGCCCATGCGTAGTATTGAGCACTGCTCTGAGCATATGAGAAGCTATATCCATCCCTCACTAGCCTCAGAATATTTGAGAATGATCTTAGAACCTTTCTCCTAGTCTCGCTATACGGCCATAGCCATGCAAGATCTATGTGGCAGTGGCCCAGAGCAATTATTTCTCCCTCCTTTGGATATCTCTTGGCAAGCTCCTCTAAACCCTCTACGAATATTTTGTAAGCCTCATCTATAGCTCTATCCAAATCCTGATCCTCGATAGCCTGGATATCCCTAAGAGATCCTCTTAAAACCCCTGGGCCATATACGCTGGCTATGTATCCTCTATCCCATCTAGTTGCTAGGGGTTCTCCCAGATCCCTGAAGATCATCTCTACAGCAGTTATCTGGGCTACTCCTGGCACATAGTCTATTGGCTCTAAGGCCTTCGAGAGGGTCTGAAGGATCCCATCTCTAACATCACCTTCAAGGATTCTCGATGCTCTTAGAGCCTCCAGCATACCGAGACCAAGGCTTATGCCCCTCCAGTTTACCAGGGCTGCGAGGGAGTAGTTGAAGCTGAATATCCATGGGTTCTCGCCGAAGAGCGCTCTGCTAGTAGCTTGGATCGCGATCTCGTGCTCGCCATGGGATATGAATGATATGCTATGCCACGGATCTAAACCCTGGTGGATCTTCCCATCAACCTTTATAACCCCTCCACCGCTAATAGAGGCCTTGAAGATCCATCTATATCTAGGAGACTCCTCGAGATAAACCCTGGATGAGAAGATAAGCTCATCATCAGGCCTTACTCTAAGTACTAGAGGGAGCTCCACCTCAACCCCTCTGTTCAGGAATAACCATCTATCGATATTCTTAACAGATTTAACACTTACACCAAGAAGATCTAGGATCCTCCTGTGGATCTCGGACTGCCTATACCTCAATGGCATATGCAACACTCATTATAAGCTATTCCATAGACCTGCTAAAACCCATTAGATAGCCGCCAACCATGATCCCAAAGAGAAGCTCGAGATAGGCTAGAACCCTCTCCACACCCCCAGGCCCTAGGCCTAAATGATTCCCTGTTATGAAGAGTGCCAGAAAGACAAAGGCTAGAACCCCCATAACAGGGGCGATAAATCTGGCATAGCCCATCAAAACCCTATAGCCTGCTATTGCCGTTGATGCTCCGAAGATAAATGCTATTGATGCTGAAACCGTGTGTAGAACCCCATAGCTCTCGGGGAACAGGCCAACACCGAGAGAGCCTATGCCTGTGATAAGGATCATTGTTTGGAATAGCCTATCCATACCCCCCCTTCTAATAAATAGAGATCCAGCGATCAGAAATGCTCCGAGGAGGATCGATGATGAATTGAATATAATAGAGGATGGCTGGAAAACAACACATAGCCCACCCCTACACGTGGCGCCGAGATCACTTATATAGTTCCTCGAGATGCTATAGCCAGGATATAGGGAGCTAGCTATTACCATAGCTATGAGGAACTGAGAACATCCCAAGAAGATCAAGACACCAGCTATATATAGATAGCTGGGATTAAGGCTATGACCGTGCTCCATAACATACCCCAAAAATATTCTAGACATAGCTAATAAGCATTGAAATATATAAGATCTATCTGTCAAGAGTCGAAAATATTATACTATATTATTCTAAGGGATAGAAGTTCACACACCAGATCTCCGAACCCGATACTCACCACTTTAAAAAGGGCTTTATAGATGTGGAAGATCTGATCAGCTTAAACACGGCTCAGCATCGATCAGCTCACGGCTGTGATCATCACTTGCAGAAGTGTGAAAGGGTTGCAAGACCCCGCCGGCTCCCCTCCTCATAGCAACCCGTTCGGGTCTCTCAGAGGGTTCCCATAATATTATTAATGGTTTTGCTATTTTAAGCCTTTAGAGGCTTGATCAGATAATTCTATATTTTAAAGGGTGGGTTTTGCTTTAAAAGGGCTATATCGGTATCGTCGGCTGGTTTAGCTTTTTGCATGGCTAAGCCTTTGCTTCCTTTGAAATGCTTATTACCTTGTCTGCTAGGTTTTCTGTGAATTCTCCGAAGAGGTTTATATCCTCTATATATGGTGTGTCTATGATCTCTATAGGTGATATTAGCCTTAGCACCTCGCTTGTTGTTGGCCACCACCTCCTATGTATAGACCCCTCGACCCCTAGGATCACCTTCAGAGCCTTTAGATATGTTGAACCATCATAGATAAGGATCTTGCCTGGGGAAACAGCTATCACAGCATCTATGTTCTCGAGCCTTGCCAGGGGTGATGCTGAGTTGTTGAAGCTCTCGATAACCATTATCTGGTGCTTATTAGCTATAGCTCTATAGCATGTCTCGGAGGCAACATAGCCCTCTAGGATTAGCTGTTCAAGGGCTTCTACATCGATCGCTATGGGTCTGGGATATATCTTAGAGGCTATATCCTCCACAACCCTCCTCACACCACCTGGTATTTTCTCAAGCCTTCTATAGACTATATAGTGGGCTGTCTTTATATCGCCTTCAACGCATATGCTTATACGAAGCATAATAGCCGATGATATCATAGATGCCATTGCATCCTCATAGCTTCTAAGACTCCTGAGATAGTGGATAGGGTCTAGAGGTGCTAGAGCTATATCTAGGGGATTTATAGCCTCCAAAGGATCCTCAGACCCCGAGGTTTTCTTAAGCACCACAGCATCCTCACCAACCAATATGCGATTCTCAATGCTATTCCTCACAGAAGCAGGCTGATACCATATATTATGCCCCGCAACAGGCTTTGCAACACCAACCCTATACCCCCTCGAAACAAGCTCACTTATAAGGGCCCTAGCAACAGTGGTTTTCCCAGCATCATGTGTTATAAGGCCTACTACCATTATCTTCAGAGAGGACACCCCAGCATTCCAGAGTATTGTTGGGAAATATATCTCTATTAGAAGCTAAAAACCTAGCACTGCCTTAGAGGGCAAGGTTTGATAATTGTTTTATCACATGCACTCACACCCCACCCCTTGATCCTCTAACATTGTTCCAACATCATCTTATAACCTGTGTTGAGCCTTAATCTCAGCTATTCAATATATTTAATGAGCTGGTTGTAAGGGCTGATTCTCCAGCGTATTAATTATATCTATGGATACCGATACCTTTTATAAAAGGCTCAAGGATCTCATCTAGCTCTCCTATACTAGTGGCTTAGGCACTATCTCTGCTTTGTCACTAGCTTGGCGAAGAGATCGAAGATCCATGTTAAGTCATATGGCCCAGGCCCAGCCTCTGGGTGGAACTGAACACCTAATATTGGCCTGCTACTATGCTTGATCCCCTCGAGGGTTTTATCGTCTATGTTTATGAACCAGGGTTTGAACCCTGTTTCTCTTAGACTCTCCAGATCTACTGCATATCCATGATTCTGGGTGCTCACATATCCCAAGCCCGTCTCGAGGTCTAGAACGGGTTTGTTAGCCCCCCTATGCCCATATTTCAGCTTAAACACGTCTCCACCAGATGCTAGGGCTATTAGCTGGTGGCCTAGACATATTCCTAGTGTTGGTATGTTATATTCTAGGATCCCCTTGACATTCTCTATAACCTCTCTGAGGACTAAGGGGTTTCCAGGGCCATTGCTTATAATAACACCCCTTGCATCTCTAACAACATCTGAGGGATCCGACCAGCATGGATACCTCACAACCCTGAACCCCCTAGAGACAATCTCTCTGAGGATGCCGTGTTTAACACCACAGTCGAGAATAGCTATTACCTCACCCCCATCTCCATGCTCCATAGGCTCTCTAGGTGAGACTTGATATGCATATGCGATATCCTCATACCTAGGACTCCTAGTCAGGATCTCTTTAAGCTCCTCAATATCTAGATCATCACCACTCCAAGTAGCTATGACACCCATCATAACACCTCTCTCCCTCAGCTTCTTAACAATGCCCCTGGTATCAACTCTAGATACACCTGGAACCCCGTTCTCCTTCAGCCACTCATCAAGCGACTTCTCAGAGGACCAGTGACTAGGGCTTGTTTCCTCAAAAACCACTAGCCCCTCTATCTGGGGCTTCTCTGACTCAAAATGAAGATATATATCCCCAGATAGTCTAAGAGATCTTCTTGCTATGCCGTAGTTCCCTATAAGGGGGTGTGTTAGAACCAAGATCTGACCTCTATAGCTAGGATCAGTTATAGACTCAGGATACCCCACCATAGATGTGGTGAAAACCACCTCTCCAACCCTAACCCCCTCATATCCGAAGCCACAGCCCTCGAATAGAGATCCATCCTCTAGATATAGAGCGCCTCTAAGACCCCTTCTACAGAGGCCCATCCTACCTCCTAATATGGCCCCACAAAACAGATATAGAAGGAAAATATAAGCATAAACCAAAAGAATTTCCACCAAATAAGGATAACTAGGTACTGCACCATATTAAGAAATTTTTCGAGGTATTATCAATAAAAACAAAGCATTTATCATACAACAAGGTTCTCGAAACAACTGAATTAGATAAGATCTTTATATGTAGAACCATTTATGCCTTCGATCATATCCAACAAAATATCTAACGCTCTCTTTGCACTCTCCACACATATCACGGCTATCTCCCGTGTCACCCCATTTCCATAGTCAGCATCCTTTCTATAGCTATACAGCATCCTCAAGGTATCAGCTATCTCGGCAAGCCCTTTGTTCTCGACAGCATTGGCTAATTTGTCATCTCTTCTCGGTATATGCTCCCCTAAACTTCTGAGCAGTTCTTCAGCCGCTTTTCTAACTGCGAAATAGGCTGCTGAGACAGCCTTGTCGTAACATCCTATCTCGAGATCTTTAATTGCCTGCTCTAGAAGTTTTTTGGAACGCATCTATTACGCTCGCCTCATCCTCTCTTGCTATGAAGGGGCTTATAACGATCTTCTCTCCGTATTCCTTCTCCACCTCCCTCTTGATCCTCAGGATCTCTTTCACGATCTCTGGATCTTTGCTCTTGACTATAACAAGAACATTGCTCTCATAAACCTCCTCCTCCGGGATCAACACCTTCAAGGCATATCCCGCTTCCCTCAGCCTTGCAGAGAAAGTATTGATGGCTATTTTCAGTAACTCTCGATCCATATTCTCATCTCTAGAAGTTTTTTGGAACGCATCTATTACGCTCGCCTCATCCTCTCTTGCTATGAAGGGGCTTATAACGATCTTCTCTCCGTATTCCTTCTCCACCTCCCTCTTGATCCTCAGGATCTCTTTCACGATCTCTGGATCTTTGCTCTTGACTATAACAAGAACATTGCTCTCATAAACCTCCTCCTCCTCGTTAAGGGCTATCAAAGCTGCAAAGACCTTGCCCAAGCTCTCGGAGAGCTTTAGATAGAACCTAGATATAGCCCTATCCCAGGCATCATTAACATAGACTCGGACACCCCCAGTCCTTAGATGAATACCTATAGATCTGAGCTCCATAGATGCATCCCAAGAGATATAGATCGCCTCGAAATATATATTTAGACAAAGCCTCTACAATTTATATTTTCCACCATGGAGAACTCTTGACCGTATATTAAAAAGCTGAGCCCCTCGAAGATCATCTCATCTGCTAGAGAATAAACTGTTTTATTCAAAGCAGAAACATATCTTCATTTTAAAGACCCTTTTGGATAGAATCAAACCTGGCTAAGCATTTCCCACTCTTTATTTTTAAAGCATATTCTAGATCTTAGATTTATAGATCTGCAGATCTATGAGGATAATTTTAAATTAATTGCTATAATTAAAAACATTGCTTTCTATGCCAGAAGAGGATCGGTTTCTCAATGTCTCAAGAAGATCTTGCTAATTAGTGGAAAAGAAGCTTTAAATTGAAACCCTGTTCTTTCCATATTGATGGTTAAAGAGCGCCAGAGGTAAGCTTTAAAAGGGTGGATAATTAGGAGCTGAATCCTATCTGTGGATCTAGTTCAATGTATAGTATTATAGTGAGAAAAACCCAATATTTAAAAATTAAATAAATAGGTGTAATGTTGAGATCTAGGATCAACAGTCCTGATCTTCTCCTTGGTCTAAAAGATAGGCTTTTAGTTATAACTATACTATTGCGAGAATCAGCTTTGAGGTTAGGCTCTATAGCGTTAATACAGCTGGGGGCAAATATAGAGACTCTAATGGCGCCGCTATGTATAAGGCTCTCGACTCTAAATGATATTCGGTAGCCCTTAGGAGTAGGATTAAGATGGATATTTATGTTGGAACCTCGGGATGGCTCTACGACTGGAATCCAAATAATAGCTTAGATTGGTATCTCAAGCACTCTGGCTTAAACGCTGTAGAGCTTAATGCTTCATTCTATAGAATACCATATCCCTCGCAGGTTAGAAGCTGGGTTTTAAAAGGAAGAGATCTTAGATGGTCTGTTAAGGTTAACCGATATATAACTCATTATTATAAGCTATCTGATAAGGCTTTGGAGATTTGGGATAGGTTTGTAGAGATCTTCAAACCTATGGATGATCTTATAGACTTCTATTTATTACAGCTACCGCCGAGCTTTAGAGCTACTAAGGAGAATATAGCTAGGCTTTCGAACTACATCAGAAGTATAGATCTGGGGTGGAGATTGGCTGTGGAGTTTAGACATGAATCCTGGTTTAACGAGGCCACTATAGACCTTTGCAGGGATCTAGAGGTGACTCTTGTATCTATAGACTCACCTATAGCAACATGGATTAATAGTAGCGGAGACACCATATACCTTAGGCTACATGGTAGAAGCATGTGGTATCTCTATGACTATAGTGCTGAGGAGTTAAAGCATATAGCCTTAATGGTGATCGAGAGGGCGCCGAGTAGAATCTATGTTTTCTTCAATAACAATCACTATATGCTAGGAAATGCTAGGGTTATGAAGAAGCTACTAGAAGATCTAGAGAGGTCTATTGATACTCATGGTTCCGAAATTAATAGCTAGGCATCTATCCTTAAAGAGTGGAGATTGTGAAAAGCTATAGATTAGCAGAGATACTGAGTATCTTTAGATAGAGACTTCCTTGGTAATTATTCTCAATAGGGCTTCTCATGGAGATTTTCTACTAAGCGGAGTATCTTCAGAGTTAGGGCTTCTTCTTTATTCCTCGTTTGCCCCACCACTTTTTGACGTTGGTAGCGGTTATGCTTTTAAGAATATGGTATATGCTCTGGATTAAGTATTAAGATATCTAATGATGTTTATCTCATAAACCATGATGATCCTATGTGTCTCATACATAACTCATAGATTTTAGCTCCTTGGTTAAAGCTCTTCAACAGCTATACCCTAGATTTATAGCCATAAGCCTCGTCCTTTAGGGTGGGGAGGAGGTTAGAAACAGTCCTGGCTAGCTTTTACAGAATCACGATCCTCTTTTTAGCGATGCAGAGGGATATATAATAATTGGGTCATGTTTCTAGAAGGTTTTATGAAGTGGTGGACCGGCCGGGATTTGAACCCGGGTCCTCTCGGGTGCAAACCGAGCGCTCTTCCAGGCTGAGCTACCGGCCCATTATTTATATTCTATCTAACCCTTTTAATTTTTGCTGGGGCGAGTATGGGTATATATTGGATGAGGTGTGACTGGTGTGGATCCTATAATATTGTTAAGCCTTGTTATCTCCATCCCCTCGAGAATATATGTTATATGAGCTGTATCACATGTAGGGAGAGGCCTCAATGTCCTAACCCTGCGTGGAGTCCATGGGCTAGGCCAGGCGGACCTTCTGTTGCTAGGCAGCAGCAACAAACACCAGGTACACAGGCTAGGCAACAGAGATCAGCGTCTACACAGATATCTAGATCTAGGGTACAGCAGAAATAACTTATCCCTCTCCATAATATTACTTAAGGAGTGGAGTGGCGAGGGGTGATATAGATCCTTGGTTGAAAGGGTTAAAACAGGGATACCGGGTTTAGATGAGATCCTAAACGGCGGTATTCCGAAGAGAAACGTGGTTCTCCTCAGCGGCGGGCCTGGGACTGGAAAGTCTATTTTCTCATACCAATATCTGTGGAACGGCCTCCAAATGGGGGAGCCAGGTATCTTCGTAGCCCTTGAGGAACATCCCGTGCAGGTTAGGGTTAACATGTCCCAGTTTGGATGGGATGTGAGGAGATATGAGAAGGATGGCATATTCGCTATAGTAGATGCATTCACAGGCGGGATTGGAGAGGCTGCTAAGAGGGAGAAATATGTTGTTAGCGATATAGATAATATAGATGAGTTTCTAGATGTGCTGAGAAATGCTATAAAAGAGACGAACGCCCAGAGAATAGCTGTAGATTCCGTCTCAACCCTCTACCTAGCGAAACCCGCCATGGCGAGAAAAATCGTTATGTCCCTCAAGCGGGTGTTAGCAGGGCTAGGGCTAACAGGGATCCTCGTGAGCCAGGTTTCGGTAACAGAGAGGGGCTTTGGAGGCCCAGGTGTTGAGCATGCCGCGGACGGGATAATAAGGCTCGACCTAGATGAGGTAGATGGACAGCTGATCAGAAGCCTCATAGTATGGAAGATGAGGGGGACTAGCCATAGTCTTAAGAGGCATAGATTCGATATAACAGATAAAGGGATAGTGGTGTATCCAGATAAGATCGTGAAACTAGGTAGAGTGGTAAGAGTAGAGGAGGAGCAGGTGGAAAGATAAAAAATAAAATATGATATATAGGCTTCATAGCTTCATCTTTGATGCCAGCTCCTCACATTTATGCATATCCTCGTCTCTTCCGTCTCTGTCTGCTAGAACAATCTTCAACATATATTTCTATTTTAAACCATATATTCACATGCTTTGATCCCTCTATAAAAACAAAGCAAATGTTTTCAGCATTAAAGCCTAATAATAGAAACCCTTCTCATTTTCAAGACTATGGTATTAGAGTGGATGACTGCTGCACTATTTCCAATATTTAGGTGGCTCGCTTCTTCTCCTAATTTCTCTCCCTTCCCATGTGAATCTCCAATACCCTCTACCAGGATCTTCTAAAGCTATATTTAGCTCACTTATCATTTTATCGCTTAATAAGATCTCATCTGCTATAGGCGATATAATGGCGTCAGCTTCAACAAAGGGTGTATCTACATCCTCTACAACGACCTTGACCTTAACAGCCTTCGAGGCTACCCAAACTCTTAGAGGCCCACCCGCTGTATCAAAGACTGTTTCTTCAAGACTCCTCGCCGGAGGCCAGAGGCTAAGCATCTCAGCAGCCTCTGTAGGTAATAACACCTGAGGTGTTTCAGATTCATACCCGCTATTCGCTAGAGCACTCGTCACAATCTCCTTTCCATTTCTAGTTATTCTCACCCTCACCCTTACGGCCACATATATCCCTCTTAAAACCCTTTATCCTTCCAATCCTAGTCTTATGATCTCTTATCAAACCTATAAAAACCTTCCCCATAGCATATCTCCACTAATATTTTACTTCTAATCGCATTAAAAATCTCGCTCTATAATAGAGAATCTCATCGATCAGCACGGCATTTACAGAGACATCTTTTCGAGAAAAGCCATTAAGCAACTATGGCGAGCCTGAGAAGTATGTGAGCCTCTATCTCAGGGGTTCTATAAGAGTTATAAATGGGATGTATTGTTAGAAGATGTTAATAGGGTTTTGAAAAGGGGTTCTGGTTTTACCGGGCTTTTAGCCCTTCGTCTCATCACCCCCTATCCAGCCTTCCCACCGTCCTTCGGGAGCTAGCCTCTCCTCGGGGATATGGGGGGCTTCATCGGCTGACTTCATCCCCCTCGCAACTGCTCATAGAGATCATAGTGGCCTCTTAATACCCATTTATAGCAGGAAAGATTATAGGCATCACACCCCAAGAATGCTATCAACATCTATAAACCAACATAAAAACCAAAAACAGCAGACAAAGGCTTGAGGGGTGAGGGCGGTTCTAGTTCCACATAGATCTTGATGTTCTTCGGCAACATAGATCCTCGATCGTTTTGCAGGGAAAGATATTTAAGCTCTTCATCATATACTGGGCTGCGGTGGGCGGAGAAATGGCTCAGCAGCCCCAGAACGTGGTTCTAGTGGGTAAGAAACCGGCTATAAACTATGTCCTAGCCACCCTAACACTGTTCAACCAGGGGATGGATAAGGTGGTTATAAAGGCTAGGGGCAGGGCTATAAGCAAGGCTGTAGATACTGTGGAGATCCTTAGAAGCAGGTTCCTAAAGGACAAGCTAGCTATTACAAGCATTAATATCGGCAGTCAAGAGGTCTCTAGAGAGGGTGGCAGGACCTCGAGGGTATCTACGATAGAGATAACAGTTGCTAGGAAGGACTAAAGCCCTTTTTTCTCAATAATTTTTCCCACAGCTATAGATTCCCTATAATTCTTCTTTAAAGCCTGATCATATATAGTATTATGAGGTGTCTGAATGCCTAGCAGAGCTCTGATCATAGGGGTAGTGGTTATAGCGATAATAGCAGCATCCATAGGGATCTGGCTCATATTCGGAGGGGCTCCACAGGTGCAGCAGAAGAGGGAGGTTAAGCTAGTAGTGATCACAAGGCTTGCTCCTGAGGAGGGGAATGCTCTTAGAGAGAGGTTTCTTAGGAGCGAGCTAGCATCTAGAGCTGGGATTATCGATGTCGAGTTTAGGAAGGAGGATGTTGGTAAGTGGAGATCCTTTGTTGAGAGCGGGGCTGTGGATATATTCTTTGTGGGGGGCTACGCTGTCTACTCATCTTTATGTAGAGATGGATATCTAGAACCTATAACAAATAGCGAGATAATATCGAGGGCAAGCTCTATAGGTGCTGAGATGTTTAGAGACGATAGGGGTAATATATGCTTTCTATCAGTCTCTAGAACGATCTTCAGCTTCACTGTTAACAACGACTATCTATCCAGATACTCGCTTCCAAAGCCAAGATCCTGGGAGGATCTAGCATCCCCCAACTTCTCCGCCTCCCTCCTCAAAGGAGATCCAGCGATATCATTTCCAATGCCTTCTAAGAGCACAACGGCCGCGAGGACAATACAGCTGATCCTACAGAAATATGGGTGGGACAGGGGTTGGGAGATACTAGCTATAATAGGGGCTAACTCGAAGATCGTTGAGAGCTCTGAGAGGGCTAGAGACGATGTTGCCTCAGGCGTTTCAGGTGCGGCGCCAACCGTGCTTGTATATGGCTTGAGGGCTGTGAATGCCAGTGGTGGTAAGGCGGAGTTTATAATAGCTGAGAAGGGCTTGCTACCAGATATAAGCCCTGTTGCAATAGCTAGGAATACAAAGAACAAGGCCGCGGCTGAGGCCTTCATACTCTGGCTATTAAGTGATGAGGGTCAGAAAGCCCTTGCAGAGCTATTCTACTACCTACCATACCAACTACCCAGGGGCACCGCTCTCGAGGAGATCTATAGGAGGGCTGAGGGCAATATATATCCATATAACCCTGAGGATGCATCTAGGTGGGAGCTCTCAGCTATATACTATTTCGAGGCAGCTATAGCGGATCCTGATGCGAATAGCCTGCTCAAGAGGATATGGGGTAAAGCGGTATCCCTATACCAGGCTGGGAGGCTATCTCAGAGAGACATAGAGGATCTAGTCCACAGGATAGGATCACCACTCGAGATAGAGTTCAACGGAACCAAATCTATATTTACAAAGGATTTTGCATCGAGGATAAACAATATGCTTACAAACCCAGCTAATGTTGATGCCTTCAAATCATCTGTTAAGAAGGCAGCCATAGCTAGATATAACTCGATATTATCGAGCCTAGGGTGAAGATAGCTGGTTGAGAAGGGGTTTAGAGCTCTCTCAACAGCTTTCCTCGCAATATTCATAGCCCTTTTAATAATACCACTAGCATATCTCTTCTCTACAAGCACTTCTCCATACTCCCTCCTAGATGTTATTCTAGGCATTAAGATCCCTCCTGATGGAGAGCTATATACTATATATGATTATGGTGGGTATAAACTCATATATATAGCTGGATATGACTTCGGCCCCCTTCTAAACTCAATCCTACTATCACTCATAGTCACAGCAGTTGTAATACCCCTCTCCATATTCTCGGTCATAGCGATCCTCAGCATGGATAGGGGTAGATGGTTAGTTGGATATCTAGTTCCCCTAGCATCATCGATACCAATGCCCTTTCTATCAGCCTATGCTGTGATCCATATATTCCATAGGGATTATGGGCTTCTCAACCAGCTCCTAGGTCTCCTAGGGTTGGGGTTTAGAATAGCTATCGATGGGATAGCCGGTGTTGCTATCTACCAGATGATCCACTTCTACCCATTATCCCACCTACTCCTTCTATCATATGCAGAGAACATAGATAGATCCCTGTTAGATGTATCCTCAAACCTCGGTGGGAGATTATGTGTTACTATCTATAAAATCCTGTTACCTCTTATGAGGCCGGCTATAATAGCTGTTGCATCCCTCGTTTTTATCCTATCTCTTGAAGATCTGGTTGGACCTATAGCCTTTAGCAGGCATAACTATGCTAGAAACCTAATATCATACCAGGCATACTTTGGATTTATCTCCGAATATGGCTACCAGGTTAGCCCTAGAATAGTTTCCTATGTCTTGATAATGGTGGTTATATCCATAGCTGTTCTACTTATATTCTATAGATATCTTGTATCCTCTAGATTTGGGGTGGTATCTGCTAGGATGATATATATAGATGCACATGGCCCTTGGGGATCTATTATAAGGGTTTTTGCATCGACCCTTTTAATCCTATCCCTTGCTCCAAACCTACTTGTGCTTATATACTCATTTACAGAGGGGTGGTTCTCAAGACCTCTACCGGGTTTTGCTGGTTTTGATAACTATGTATCTGTAATCGCTACCCCATACTACTATAGAGCTGTTATAAACACACTTATATATACAGCTATATCTTCGAGCCTCATAATGGTTCTAGGGTATATAGCCTCATATATATCTATGAGGTATAGTGGGGTACAGGCTATAGCTATTGAGATCCTCTCTATAGCCCCTCTTGTAATCCCCGGGGTTGCTGTTGGGATAGCTTATTATCAGATGTTTCACAGCATCTTCAGAGGATCTTGGTTGGATCCAGTATATCTCCCATGGATCTATCTCCTCGCTACATATACAATTAGGAGGCTACCATATATGGTTAGACCTGTTGAGGCTTCTCTCCAGAGGATCCCGAGATCCTATGAGGAGGCCTCGGAGAACCTAGGTTCAACCCCATTTAGAACCATGTGGGGTATAGGCTTTCCAATGTCCTTCTCCTCGATCAGGGCTGGACATGCTATATCATCTATCCAGGTTGCTACCGAGGTGAGCACGAGCCTCATACTGATTGGGAGTGTGAGTGTATCTGCATCGCATCCATCACCTATAACGCCTCTGATAGCAGGGCTTATAATATATGATCCACAGCTGATCCACAGGGCATCAGCTATCCTCGTGCTAACCCTGGCAGGGGTTTTGATCATATCGATGGTTATTAGCAAAGCGATCTCGAGGATCCTTAGGATCCCTGGTAGATAGCGTGGCGAAGCGTTAATCCTATATAGTTTCTATACCCATATAACATGGTAGGGAGAAGTTGCCCAGATACAAGACGGTCGAGCAGATCCTCAAAATAGTTGGTAACCCTGAACAGGTTAGGAACATAGGTATTATAGCCCATGTGGATCATGGAAAGACAACCCTCACAGACACGCTTCTAGCTGCTGCAGGGATAATCTCTGAGAAGCTAGCCGGAGAGGTCTTGGCGCTGGACTATCTAACTGTTGAGCAGCAGAGGGGCATAACTGTTAAGGCTGCAAACATAAGCCTCTACTTCGAATTCGAGGGCAAGCCCTACGTGATCAACCTCATCGATACCCCAGGGCATGTGGATTTCAGTGGAAAGGTCTCTAGAAGCCTGAGGGTTCTGGATGGAGCGATAGTTGTTGTCGACGCTGTAGAGGGAGTTATGACCCAGACCGAGACTGTGTTGAGGCAGGCCCTCGAGGAGAGGGTGAGACCCCTTCTATTTATAAATAAAATAGATAGGCTGATCAGAGAGCTTAGGATGAGCCCTCAGGAGATACAGAATAGATTCGTCCAGATCATCAGGGAGATAAACAATCTCATAGAGACATATGCGGAGCCTGAGTTCAAGCAGGCTTGGAAGCTAGACCCTGTTAAGGGGCATGTGGCCTTCGGAGCTGCGAGGGATAAGATAGGCCTTACAATTCCATATAGCCAGAGGAAGGGAGTTAAGATACCTGATCTCATAGCTGCTTATGAGAGTGGTAAGAGGGAGAATGTAGAGGCTCTGCAGAAGAAGATACCGATCCACGAGGCTATATTGGAGATGGTTATAAAACATGTGCCGAACCCGAGGGAGGCGCAGAAATATAGGATACCAAAGATCTGGAAGGGGCCTCTAGACTCGGAGATCGGTAGAGCAATGCTCGAGGCAGACCCCAATGGACCAACTGTATTCCTTATAAACGATATGAGGCACGACCCCCACGCTGGCTTCGTAGCAACTGGTAGGATACTCTCGGGTGTGTTGGATGAGGGTAGGGAGTTATATCTAGTCAACTCAAAGATCTCTCAGAGGGCTCTCCAGGTAGGCATATATATGGGGCCCTTCAGGGAGCAGGTGGGGAGGCTACCGGCTGGCAATATAGCTGCTGTGCTTGGCCTTGATAGGGCTAGGTCTGGAGAGACTGTTGTAGATCCTAGGTTCAAGGATATGATGGTTCCATTCGAGAAGATCTCATATATATCGGAGCCAGTGGTGACCATAGCCCTCGAGCCTAAGAACCCCGCTGAGCTCACCAAGATGATCGAGGCTCTGAAGAAGCTAACAATAGAGGATCCCAACCTAGTGCTCCGCATCAACGAAGAGACAGGTGAGTACCTCCTATCCGGGATGGGGCATGTGCATCTAGAGGTTGCTCTAACCCTCCTCAAGGAGAACTACGGTATTGAGGTGAAGACATCACAGCCCCTGATAGTCTATAGAGAGAGTATAAGGGGTAAGAGCCAGATTCTGGAAGGCAAGTCTCCTAACAAGCATAACAAGCTATATATAAGCGTTGAGCCTCTGAACGAGGAGACGATAGCCCTCATAGCTTCTGGTGATGTGACAGAAGATCAGGATCCGCGTGAGAGGGCAAGGATCCTGAGGGATAAGGCGTCCTGGGACTATGACGAGGCTAGGAGGATATGGGCTATAGATGAGAATATAAATGTATTCGTTGATATGACAAGCGGTGTCCAGCACCTAAGAGAGGTTAGGGACACGATTATACAGGGATTCAGACTAGCCATGAGGGAGGGGCCACTTGCTAGGGAGCCTGTCAGGGGTGTGAAGGTAATACTGCATGACGCTGTGATCCACGAGGACCCGGCTCACAGAGGCCCTGCACAGCTCTACCCAGCTACTAGGAACCCGATATACGCTGGGATGCTCATGTCAAAGCCAACCCTTCTAGAGCCTATACAGAAGCTAGATATAAAGATCCCAGCAGACTATATAGGTGATGTAACAGGCGTTATAAGCAAGAAGAGGGGGAGGATATTGAATGTTCTAGAGCTATATGGTAACTGGGTTAGAATCATATCAGAGATACCTATAGCAGAGAGCATAGATCTCGCAGCACTTCTTAGAAGCGTGACCTCCGGCAGAGCACTCTGGGGTACAGAGTTCAGCAGATGGGCCCCAGTACCTGATAACATGTTACCAGAGCTCGTTCGCAGGATAAGGGAGAGGAAGGGGCTGAAGCCAGAGCCTCCAAAGCCTGAGGAGTTCCTCGGCCCATAGCGTTTTCCCTCTTATGATGCTTTTAATTACTCCTTAATTAGTTTGTCTTTTGAGGGAGATTTTGGGATATATGACTTGCTATATCTTACTATGGCAAGTATTTCTATAGGTGTTATAAATGAGTGTATCGGGTAGAGATCTTAGGGAATGGCTGACGAGGATATGTAATAGGCTTCTTGAGTATGATCCTGAGATAGTTGAGGTCATCCAGTTCGGTTCTTCTGTTTATGCTTCTGAGCATGCTAGAGATGTTGATCTGCTTGTTATTACTAAAAATCCTAAAGACTATGAGGTTTATCTAGACGCTGTTGAGGAGGTATCACCACCATTTAATGTAGATATATTTGTTATTGAGGTTGGCAGGAAGCTTAGAGATGATTTTATAAGAGGAGTCCTGGGGGCGTTCAACATACTCTACGGCGATGGGAAACACCTGCTAGAGTATGCCAGGATGCTTGGAGATCCAACATTTGATGAAGCCAAGGCAACGCTGAGAGTAGCTAAGAGAATATTTAATCTCGCTAAAGAGACTTCAGAGACTCTAGATAGAGACAGGTTATTCAGAGAAGCATTCGATTCATTATTCCATGCCGCGAGAATAGCCGTGATGACCTATCTATCGACAGAGGTCTCTAGATGGGGATTGCTAAGGAGAATGCTTCCAGAACCATATAACAAGCAATTCAAAGAACTCATAGATATTCTACATATAAAATACTTCTATCATGGAGAATATCCTAGAGAAGACGTAGAAGAGGAGTTTAATAAATGGTTTAACGAGGTCGAGAGATTTGTAGAAGCTTTAGAGAAAGAGACAAAGAATAAATAGCTATATCTCTTCAATAAGACAAAAGGAGATAAGAGCTTATGTAGCGTTGAGACAGATCCTACGGATCAGCCCTGGATCTCCCAGAGATACCGTGGATCCTAGGGATGTTACGAAGAGAATAAAGTATAGAGTGTTGGGTAGCAAAGCCTTTCTATATCTGGAGTGTCTCTAGCTCTCCCCCCAATAATATAATATTGTGCCATAACTTGCTGTGGATTGCTGAGAAGTATCAATGCTAATGCTGCTATAACAACTCCCCAAAGAAAGTATCTAATATCGGTATTGTGGTATAACCATATATGGGCCTTATGCCCATAAATATAGATACATAGCTATCTATCTAGAATCCTGGGCTTAATATTCTCCCACACCTCTATCTCTATGGTGCATCAAAGATTAGAGGGCCTTGGCATGGGATGCATATCTTCTAGGGATCTCTGGAAGATATTTGGGAATAGGGTTGAGGCTTTGAAAGGGGTATCCGTTGACATACCATGTGGAAAGATCACGGCTTTGGTTGGGAGTAATGGGGCTGGGAAGACAACGTTCATAAGGATCGCATCGGGTGTTTTAAAACCTACATCTGGTTATATAGAGGTTCTCGGGGTAGATGTTGCTAGAGAGCCTGAGCGTGTGAGGAGTAGGGTGGCTCTTATGCCCCAGGGTAGCCTTCCCCCGGGGTTTTCAACGCCTCTCCAGTTTATATCAACCTATCTAGCCTATAGAGGGCTATCTAGGTCAGAGGCTATGTCGAGGGCTAGGGAGATATTGTCTGAGCTTGGGTTGGAGAGATATGCTAATACAAAGTGTAATGAGCTGTCCATGGGAACCCAGCAGAGGGTTGTAGCTGCAGCAGCTATAGCCTCTAAAGCTGAGCTGGTCTTTCTCGACGAGCCCACATCCGGCTTGGATCCGATAGCCAGGAGGGGTTTCTGGAGCAGCATGCTAGGGATAAAGGAGGAGGGGTCTACGATTGTTATGACAAGCCATAATCCAGATGAGGTGGAGGCTATAGCGGACTATGTAGTTGCGATGGTCTCTGGAAGGGTTGTTGCTCAGGGGCCTCTGAAGAGTGTTGTAGAGGGGATCGGCTTCTCAAGGGTTGTGGAGGTCTATGGCGATGGTGTTAGGATAGATGGTGATAGGGTGGTGAGGATCAGAGGTATAACTGTTACCTATTACAGGGATGAGGCTGATGCTGAGAGGGCTCTAAGATCTATACTCAGATCTGGTTTAAGGGCTAGGGTTAGGTCTGTGGGTGTTGCTGATATATTGATACTCAATGGAGGGGATCTATATGGGGTTTATGAGGAGCCTTAGATCTATGGTATACCTGGCGATATTCAATGGATATATACCGATGAGGAACAACCCGCTCTGGGTTATATCATCCTTCCTATCCCCCTTCTCCTTCTTCTTCCTCATCCTAGTGATAGGGAGGTATGAGGCTATAAACTACGCCCTAATAGGAGGTGTTGTGCTCTCCATGGCATCCTCAACATTTGGTCTTCTCGGTGATATAATTTGGTATAGATCTAGTCTAAAGCTTCAGGAGATGTTCCTAGCAACCCCAACGCCTTACTGGTCATATATACTTGGGCTGGCATTATCAGCATATATCTGGGGCAGCCCCTCGATAGCAGGTTTCCTCCTACTCCTCTACCTCTACGGCCTCATAAGGGATGTTCTAGGGCTACTATATATATTGATACTAACAGCGTCTCTATGGATCACAGTATCCTTCATAGTATTTCTCCTATCAACCTATATAAAGACGGAGAGGCTTGTATGGCCATTAGCAAGTATATTGGGTCTTGGCCTCTCAGTATTCCCACCGGTATATTATCCAATAACTCTTCTCCCAGAGTGGGTTAGATGGATAGCTATCCTACCCCCCACCGCGTCTGCGAGTCTCCTGCTCCAGGTATACTCAGGTGTTCTAGATATTGAGAGCATATATATCTATACAGCTGTTGCGAATCTCTCTGCACAGATGGTTATATCTATTCTAGCCTTTTCTATGAGGATAAGATCAACATCTAGGTAGATCTAAACCCCTTTTAAGAATAGCTAGGGATGCGTGGATCCCGTGGCCGAAGATGTCTCCAAGATATAGGATCTCTCCAGAAGCCCTCCATCTCATGATAATCGCTAGGGTGAGGAGCTTGCCAGCCCCATGGGGCGATGGAGAACCGCTATAAGATTGATTGGCTGGGAGTAGAATTCCTACAACCCCTCCCTTACCAACGAGTCTGAGGGAGAGGTCTAGAAACACAGCTGAGAGATCCCCTTTCCAAGATGCTTTAGAGAGACCCGGTATTTTCTCGCTACATGTTCTGATAATGCTATTCCTAACATATCTCCTAACACGCATACCCCACGGGGTTTTCGGAAGCTCGTTGAGTTCCAGCCATGGGGGGTTTGTCACAACCACATCTGCCTTGATACTATCCCTGCCCAGATCCTCTTTGATCTTTTGATCTTCGTTAGAAAGCAGATTACTCCGATCGTTATAGCGATTCAGATCCGTTGAATGCATTGTAAGGGCATCTATGAAATCCCCGCGGAAGATCCTCGGCGGTTCTCTGGGATCCAGCCCGGTTAATGCTTTAAAAGCAACTAGCATCCTAGCCCTCGAGATGATGACAGCCATGGGGTTTATATCTAACCCCCATATGCTTTGAAAGGCCTTTATAGGGTCTTCACCTGTGAGCATTTTAGCCCTCAAAGCATGGGCGAGGAAGACACCAGATCCGCATGCCGGGTCAGCGATGATCCTGCCAGCTAGGCCTCCGCTATAGATGCTTGCCCTCTCAATAGCTATCCTGGCTACCCATGGGGGTGTGTAGTATTCTCCCATGTAGTATCTATTATCCCTGCCAACAAGCCTGCTATATAATTTGTCAAAGATGTTTCCAAAGGCTATATCGGCGGCGCTAGCCATCATAACCTCCTGGGCAAGATCCTTGCAGATCCTTGTGAAGAGATCATCACCCACTCCACCAGATCTCCACCATAATAATAGGGGATCTACTAGAACCCCATATCTCTCAAGCCCATAGCCATAGCACATAGCATCTATATCCTTATCCCCCGCTACATGCATACCCACAACAATGTTTACCAGGATCTGTAGGGCTGTATGTGCAGACGCGATTCTCAATAACTCTTCCCTAGATGATCTAGGATATAGCTGGTGTAGAAGCACTATATAAGTCTCAACCTCTTGGAACCCTCCACCCATGGCTTCGATGATCAAGTCTAGATATCTACTTATAACACCATAGATCCTTTCAACCCTCTTAGAACACTCTCTCACTAGTTCGCCCAATTTGATTTATTATGGCTATTTTTGTCTTTTTTATGTATAGCGCGTCATAAATGGATAGCCCGTTGTGTAGCGATATCTCTAGAGCCATCAGCGAACCAAAATCCATTTAAGATAGAGATAAGAGAACTATCTGTGATAAGCAGAGAATTCAGCGCAAACAAAGGTAATCGTAATATAAGATTAGCATCTACTGATAGTGTTAACCGCAAAATCTACAAGTTTCCGAAGAAAAACTGTTGCAACACACCAGCATCATGGCAATGAAATACGGCTTCAAAGTCTACCTAGCGAACCCGGCTAACACATCGAAGTTGGGAGCAGAGATAGGAAGAAAACTAGGGCTAGATAAACACACAGCATCAGCATATATAGTAGCACTCAAATATATAAGAGTAGCGGATAGCGTTTCCCCTCTCAGGTATTTGTGAAAGGGGCTAGCCTTCGGTGTAGGATCACCAGCTTCACCAACACCCCATGAGGCTCTGTCGAGGGGAACGCCATACCCCCTCCCATCTATTGTATGTTTTCCGCTGCCCCTCAACGCATCGCGAATCACTGGGGCAGCCCTCTGTCTCAACTAAGTAATTAGAGTGACTAGAGGTATCTAAATTTATCGCTAAGTCCGAAACAGCCTAAGAAAATCGCTTTATAACCAAAAGTATCGCCAAGAAGCTGTAACAACCAAGGAAATCTAAAAACCATTACTAAGCTAACAGTCCTGGACATAGCCAGGATCGATGATGAGGATCCATAGAGAACTGTGATCCACCTCCCTTAACAACACCCTTTCTAGCAACTATGTTTCTAACCTCTCCTCACGATCAACAAACCCGCCGAGATATGTCTCATAGTTATGCATTCTAGAAATGAACTATGTCCCTATCCTCCCTCTTGATCCTCTCCTCTGCTGCTACACATATACCCAGATATAAATAACTTAAAAGAGTAAGGAGAGCTATAGCTCTATCTCCTCAGCACCTTCAAGACCATAGCAAAAACCTCTCATTTAATGCTTCTTAGTGCTTCCTCTGCTGTTTTTATCTATGTGTATGCTAGTATGTAGTCTAGCTTCTTATGCCTTTGGCTGCGGTTTTTGGTTTTATGTTGGTTTATGTTTGTTGATAGCGTTCTTGGGTGGTGCTTATGATCTTTTCTGCTATAAATGGGTATTGAGGCTGACACTATGAACTCTATGAGCAATGCGAGGGGAGGAGGTCAGCCGATGAGGCTCTCCATGCCGCCTACGGGAGCTAGCCTCCCCTCGGGGACATGGAGAGCCAGATAGGGGGTAGGAGGGCGAGCGGTGACATATATCAACTGCGATGAAGACCTGACCCCTCTCATATTCATCCCTCCTCTTCCTAACTCTCACATAGACCTCATTCACCCTCTGATCAGCGAACTTTATAGCTGCATCTACAGCCTCGGATACCCTAGAGCCATTCCTAAGCTGGATCAGCAACACACAGGCATAACAATAAGAGGCGAAAGCCCTCCTGCTAAGATGCTCCCTGATCTTAGTTTCCAGTTGTTTCTATTAAGCATGCTAAGGCTAGACAAGGATATATTTATATACTGTTAAGGCGATTATCTCTTGATGGTTGATGGCTGAGCATATAGCTTCTATAGGTGTTGATGTTATAGCATCTATTCTTACAGAATATGCTAGGAGAATTGTTGATAAGGCTGTCAGGGGTGAGAAGCTGAGCGACTGGGAGGTAGGCTTCCTACTTATGGAGGCTACTAGAAGGACTTTGGAGGCTAGAATGTCCAGTCTTGAGGAGAGCTTAAAAGCGAGGATGGAGGCGTTGGAGAAGAGTCTCTCAGCTAGAATGGATTCCATTGAGAAGAAGATGGAATCTATTGAGAAGAGAATGGATATGCTTGAGAAAAACCTAACCATGAGGATCGAGCTTCTTGAGAAGAGGGTTGAAGCCCTTGAGAAAAGGGTTGAGGGTTTAGAGGCTGATATGAAGCAGCTAAGAACAAGCATGGATAGCCTGAGGGATCTGATAATAAACAGGCTTGTAGAGGCACTAGCTAGAAAGAGCTAGAGGATCATCTATGGGTTTTGATTCAACTCTTCTTCCCACCGTATAGCCTCTCCATATACTCCTTCATCATCTTTATAATATCAGTCTTTATCGATGACACCTCGTTATATACGAGCTCCACCCTTCTCTCGAGGGAGTCGAGTCTCTTATCAACACTCTTCTCAAGTGATTCAAGCCTCTTATCGACATAGTCCTTGAGATCGTTGATCCTCTTATCAACATATTCTTTAAGATCATCGAATCTCTTATCAATAGCCTCAAACCTCTTCTCGTTAGATCTCATGATGATGTCTAGATATAGTATAACTATCTCTTGATCAGATAGCTTCTTACCCTGGGCAACCTTCTTGGCAATTCTATTCACAGCCTCATCAAGAACCCTTGAAAGCATAGCCTCAGCAACAATACTCAACAATACTACCAAGATAGATTATCGAGGAGAATTAATATATATAGCTCTTCCAACCTGTGGGTGGCTTGCCTTGAGGATCATGGTTATCTGCGATCTACACTATGATAGGAGGGTCTTTAGGGGTTTTGATGAGGGTAGGGCTTGGGAGTGGCTCTTATCTATTGTTGATTATCATAGTCCTGAATATCTCCTCTCATGCGGTGACTGGGGTACTGCTGTTAATGTTGGTGAGTTCTACATGCTGTTGAGAAAAGTGATTGTCCTAACTATCTATGGTAATCACGAGAATATGGAGGTTCTCTCAAAGCTATATAATATTAGATCCGATGAATATCTACCAGTGCTTATGGATGATGGCAGGATATATGATATAGGAGGTCTCCGTGTCACAGGCATAAACGGGATCATATCAACTGGTCGCAGGCAGAGAAAAGGGGTTCCTAGGAGGAAACCCGAGGAGTTCCTGGAAATAGCTAGGAGGCTTGCAGGTGATATAGTAGATATCCTTTTAATCCACGAGACGCCTTATCTGCCAAACCTATTCCCATTCATGGTGGAGGGTATAGGGTCTAGAACAGCTTTAGAAGCAATAAAGATCATAAGACCGATGCTAGTGATTAATGGGCATATGCACTCGGGAGGGTTTAAAACCCATAAACTCCCATGGGGATCTAGATATATATACATAGACAGCAGCCAGCAGAATAGACACTACATAATAATAAACAAGATGGAGATAGAGATATGGAGAGACCTAGAAAAGCTAGAAACAACAAAGCCACAGAGAACAACATCCAGCCAGGTCGAGACAAAAACCGTGTAGACTGTTTCTGATCTAACGATATATTTAAAAATATCTTTAACCACTCATGGTTACTTGGTTGATACATAGAGCTGCCCCAGTGATTAGCACCGCGCTAAGGGGTAGCAGGCAATACATTAGGTGGGAGGCCTATGACATTACCCTTGACAAAGCCCCATGGGATGTAAGCAAAGCTGATAATCCTACACCAAGGGCTAGCCCCAATCACAAATACTGTGGGAGGGGAAACGCTCTGCCTTCTGGGGGATATGTTTCCTGCTTTTCACCAGTTTTTTTATTATAAATATTTTTGTTTATTAGTATTTGGTGTTTCTATGGTTCAAAGGGCTGGTGTTTTTGCTGTGCTTCTTATTATTGGTTTTGTTTTTGCTGGTTTTGCTGGGTATTATCTTGGTTTCTCTGGATCCTCTGTGGGGAGGGTTGCGACTACTGTTGTTTCTGGGGTTGTCTATTCTGTTTCTGTTTTCTCAACTATTACCTATGCCTCTACCCTTACATATTCTGTTGAGATCCCTGTTGTTAGGAGGGAGACTGTTACTTCGACTGTGTCGTGGGTTTCGACTGCTACTGTTACGAACACTGTTACGAATGTTCTCGAGCCCTGGCGTTATGATAGATCGCCTCCTGTGGTTAGGGGTTTTGGCTGGGATGCCTCTAGGGTTATCAATGATAAGATCTATGATATTGGGGTTTGGTTTAGCGTTTTCGATGATAGATCGCCGATAGCTTATGTTGAGCTAAGGTTTATCCCCGAGAGATACTATTACTTCATAACAGGCTATGGGATGAGGCCTGAGGACTATGACAGGGTATTCCCACCTGAGAATGAGAGAACATATATTCTGAAGCCTGTCGACGGGGGGTTCGATGAGTTGGAGGAGGATTTCGAGGTGGAGATCAGGGATATAGTGGGTGGTAGAGAATATAGAATAATAGTGATTGCCAGGGATCTAGCTGGGAATGTGGGGGTATTTGAAACAAAAACACCATATATAAGGCAGTATGAGAATGTTGCAAAACTAGATAATATATTGGTTATAGTTCACTATTATCCATGGTACTCTACTTCTAGACATTGGAATGAAGGTTATAAGGGAAATCCGCTTTTAGGTAATTATGACTCTCAAGATCCTATAGTAATAAGTAAACATATAGATTGGGCAACTGGTCATGGTATCGACGCGTTTCTTATAAGTTGGTGGGGTCCTTACTCTTTTGAAGACTTAACTTTAAGAAAAATTCTCGAAAATCCTCTAGCTGATAATATTAGAATTGGTATACTTTACGAATCTTTAGGAAGACTAAAAGTATTAAGAAATGAGAAAGATGAAATATACATAGATATGAATGATCCAGATAATGTGAACATCTTATTAAGCGATTTAAAATATTTAGCGAAAAACTATTTTAACTCCCCTAATTATCTTTATATAAAAGAATCCCCTGTTATAGAACTATACTTGGCGCGGATATATAAAGGAGATATAGAAAATGTTATTAGTATATTGCGTAAAGAAATGAAATTATATTTATTAGCTGACTTAGTTTATTGGCAGAATCCTTCTTCCGAGAAAGATAGAATTAAAGTATTTGATGGGATAACTTCTTATAACATGCATACAAACGTACCAGAAATTCTAAAGAACTTTGAATATAATTTAGATAAAAAATATAAAGAATGGTCTACAGTAGCAGAGGAGTTAAATGTAGATTTCCTACCATCAGTAATTCCCGGTTTTGATGATTCTGCAGTAAGGTCTACAAATTATCCACTTCCAAAAAGTGAAAAAAGGTTTATTGAGCAGTTACAAATAGCAAAAAAATATAATCCTTCAGTGGTTGTAATCACATCTTTCAACGAATGGCATGAATATACTCAGATAGAACCTGATAGAGAAGAATATAAAAAATATTTGGAAGTATTACTAAATTTCATAAGAAGTGGCTAGTATTTCACTTTAAATATAGAAACATTCTCAAAAATGGGAGGAGATATTAATTTTATAAGTTAGAGGAAAACCCTCTATAGCTAATAAAAACGAAACAAACATTATGTTCTCTTATTATAGATAGTATTTCATTTACTTTCCCTTCTCGAGCAATTCCATTATTTTTGATCCCAAAATAAAGATATAGGAAATCATCCTCTAAGGGCATTTTGTTGAACCTATTCATCTTTATATGTTATTATGTCTCTTCCCTCTAGGATCTGAAATAATCGCTTTATTTCATATGTTGTTTAAAATTTAATTAATTGAACAAAGGAATCTTTTATTGAAGTATCATTTTCTAACTATGTAGGGATTTCCATAAACACAGTTATACATATGCAAGAACCTATCTCATGTAACGTGTAATAGTAATTCTTCATCTAGATCTGCATCTTGAGACCGTAATATTTTAATATGGCTAGCCCTCTAATCTATTATGGATGGTTGAATTTGAAGATATTATTTATGAAACCGTGTCTTTCTATCATATTAACTCTCATATTACTCCCTTCGATAGCCCAATCTATACACATATTCCCATCTCAGCCCGAGGATCGCTTAGGAAATACCTCTATGTGGGGCATGGTTTTCGGAGAGGCGAGATATGGTGTTGCGATATTTTATGATCCTAGATATCCGAATAGCTGGCTTTCTCCAGAGGAATCCTTCTTCATCAAAAAATACTTCGTAGACTTGTTTGGACTGTTTAACTTAAGTTTGCAAATAGTTGATGCTGAGGGTCTCAAGACTCTTCTCTCTAGTAGTTGGCGGGGGATCCTAATAATGGCCCATGATATAGCTCCGGATACTGTGTGGAGTGGCGATATAGATTCTTTGTTGATCAAGTGGCTTCTAAATGGAGGGATTCTCGTGTGGACGGGTGACATGGAGCTGTTCTATGTAGGATATTCTAATGGTAGTAAACTTGCTGTAGGCGATAAGACATACCTCCTCTACGGAGAATCATTGGTCACGGCTGTTCCTGCTATAAACTGTACTATTAGCTTTATATCCCGCGATAGCCTTCCAGGCGTTGTAGACACGATCCTGCCTGCTTTCTCGGCAAGACCTATAAGACCTGGATCCTCAGTAGTTAAACCGCTGGGTAGATGCTTAGTAGATGGTAATGAGCTCTATGATCCTGTGATTATTGGTGTGGGCAAGGGACTTGTAGCTAGAGTCTTCATGACAGGTGGTGAGACAAATATAGTGCTTAGGGCGGCTGCTATAGCTGAGATTGTTTTTAACGAGTTGCTGGGCATTAGGGTAAACCTGAGAGAAGCGAGTGCTAACACCAGTTTTCCAAGGATCGTTATAGGTGAGTATCATAACTGGTATTCCAGTATGCCGTCTTGGAATCACTGGAGATGGCCCGGCAGAGATCCCAACCAGGTTATAGATGGAAAGAGGGTCATAGCCTCAGCCCATTATCCCCTAATAGGGCCATACGACTCCAGAGATCCGAGGGTTATTAAGTATCATATAGAAATAAGTAAGTATGCAGGAATAGACGCGTTTGCTATAGACTGGTATGGCCCCGGCTCCTTCGAGGATAGCTCTGTAAACCTATACCTCTCAATAGCTGAGGAAATGGGCTTCAAGATAGCAATTGAATACGAGCCCAAGATCAGAATGGAGTGGGGATACGGATCTCGTAGTGATAGAATAAGGGATGTAATTAACGACCTGAAGTATATCCTATCAAAGTATGCCGGGCATCCGGCTTATCTCAAGGTGAACCATAAGCCTGTTATATTTTATTTCTGGCCCTCTCTACTCACTATAAAGGAGTGGGATTATGTGTTTCAAAGACTACGCGAGGAAGGATACGAGGCTGTGCATATAACCGAGGGTATAGATCCACTGCTACTGACACACTTCACCGGCATCTATGAGTGGGAACCTCTCTGGATAGAGTCAAAAGGTATCACATCATGGGATAGGCTGCGGGAAATATCAAAGATACTCCGGGAATACGCATCACTATATCCAGGCAGAATCTTTCTCGCCGGCGTATGGCCAGGGTTTGATGATGAGGGTGTAAATGGCTGGGGCTTCGGCACTAGGAAGTACCTTGGAGGAGATAGGTTTAATGGAATGATATATGAGAACCAATGGAGGGTTGTCTTAGACGAGAAGCCACATGCGGTAATGATAACAACCTTCAATGATTGGAACGAGGGAACAGAGATAGAGCCCTCCCTCGAGTATGGATTTAGCTTCATGGAAATCACTAGAAAATATGCCTATCGATATAAAGGATCTAGCGAGCCAATTAGTGAAGCAATACGATTAAACATCAATATAGAATCGAGCGATAAGGCTATAAGAATATCGCTGAGCAATAGTGGAGGAGCAGCAGTCTCTCTACGGATTAAAGCAAGATTACCAAGTGGTGTGAACGGTGTTTTTCACGAATATAGCCATCCTACCTCGTCATCTAGCGAAACCCTCTCCATACTCCCCTACCTTGGGAAAGGTGATAGCTATATATTCACACTCACTTTTGATGGCAACATTGCTCAGGACATGCTTATAGTATTTAACATAAGCTACTATACACCGGAAGGGCGATATGGTGAGCTCATATCTTTTCTACAATATAGAACTAAAACGGTGACGCAGATAACTGCTACCACAATAACAGCCACATATATAAGAACGCAAATTATAGAAACCACAGCTACAGAAACACTGATAGTAACATCAATGAGAGCCAGCACAATTACAGAATTCGTTAAGGCAACAGAGACGTTGACCTTAACAGAGACATCAACAGAAACGCGCGATATATATACAACAGTTAAGGAGACAGTGACAATCAAAGAAACCTCTCTTGAGAACATGATATCGATTTTCATTGTTATATTAGCAGTATTGATTATAGCGATACTTATTATAAAGGAACGAAAACATACTAAGCTTTAAAAATAATTATAAATTAAAGAATAATGGTACTCAATATTTGCAGCTAGGAAAGAGGCTTAAAGCGAAGCCTATAGGATAGGCTGGAGATAGATTATCTCTTTAATTTAATACCATATTACTCAGTTTCATCTTTTCCAATAGCTTAACTCTAGCCTGCTTCCGCTGAATCATCTAGATCATAGCTGCAAGGAAGCCCAACATCTTAGGATCTATTCCTATCTATAAATAATTTCGATATAAAGAGGTTGCTTTCAGCTATAATCCCTTTTTATGATGTGTTCTATATTGGGGTTTGTCTTTGGTGTTGCTAGGCTTAGATAGGTTAGATCTAGTTAACAGATCGATCTTTTTATAGGGATCATTGTTTAGCACTCATATTCAGAGGATCCAAGGGATCTAGGGGCTTTTTTGCCTCCGCTAGATATTGCTAGGATTGCTAGTGTGAATATATATGGCATTGATAGTGCCAGCTGGTATGGGATCTCTATGATTCCTGAGGCCTGTAATCTGAGTTGGGCCACCTCTATTAGGCTGAAGATCAATACTGTTGGGAGAAGCCTAGCAGGGCTCCAGCTAGATAGGATCACAAGGGCCACAGCTAGATAGCCCCGCCCGGCTGTCATATTCTCTAAAAAGGAGCCGTAGTATCCGATGCTTAGGAGTGCGCCAGCAGCTCCAGAGGCTATACCCTCTAGGGCTAGGAGGATAGTTCTTACCATAGCTACATTTACGCCTAGCCTACAAGCCCTACTGGGATCCTCACCCGAAGCCTTGATAATAGCCCCTACCAGGCTTCTACCCAGTAAGAGCCAAAAAGCTATTGGAAGGACTAGCGAGATAGGTGTTAGGGGGGTCTGGAACAGGGTATCCCCTGCTATTGGGATGCTCCTTAGAAATGGGGTTGACACATCGATTAGTGTTGACTGTATCTTGGGGGGAGATCCATAGCCTACTATGAGCCTGTATAGATATGATGTGAGCCCTATTGAGACCATGCTGATTGATACCCCAACAACGATCTGATCTAGCCTCATATATACTGCCATGATTGCGAATAGAATAGAAACCAGCGATCCCAATGCTATAGCTGATAGAAGCCCTAGGAGCGGGCTTGATGTATATAGCGTTACAACATATGCTGTGAAAGCCCCTACCAACATGGCTCCCTCCACACCTAGGTTGATCACACCGCTTCTCTGCACCAAAAGCTCTAGAGATGCTATAAGGAGTATTGGTGTTGAGATCGCCAGTAAGCTTCCTATAAAGCCCGATATAGATGGTAGATCCATATTCACCGCCTCATAGCCATTGGTAGAGATGCTATAAGGAGGATCCCCTGGATAATATATGAAGCTCCTGAGGGGATTGAGAGGTTCATCTGAGCCACCTCAACCCCGTTGACGACACCGCCTAGATAGATTGAGAGGGGTAGGATCAGCCTGGGCTCGAGGGAAGCTATAACAGCGACAGGGATAGCTAGATAGCCGTATCCCTGGGATATAGATGGTAGAGCCCTATGATGGATTCCGAGAACCTCTGTAGAGCCGGCAATCCCAGCTAAAAAGCCGCTGAGAAACATGGTAGCCACTATAGCCTTCCCAGCATCTATCCCGAAGTACCTCGCTTTCTCGGCACCTTCTCCAATAACCCTCAGCTTGATCCCCAAGGTGCTTCTGGCAACTAGTATATATGTTGCTGGGGCTATCAAGGCTGGTGAGAGAAGTACAAAGGCATTAACCCTCGTACCTGGGATCAGAGGCTCCACCCACAGATCTCTGCTGAGAGTAGCTGTTTCTGGGAAGAGGGAGGTGGGGCTTCTGAGGGGGCCCTGCAGAAGGTAGCTAGCTAGGTAGAGGGCTAGATAGTTCATCATCAAGGTGCTAAATACCTCGTTAGCACCTCTATATGCTCTGAGAAGGCCTGGGATCGAGGCCCATAGGGCTCCGCAGAGACCTCCAAATATTGTTGAGACTATAACCCCAATTACGCCTAGCCCGCCTAGGTGTAGCCCGATCCATGCTGTTGCAATGGCCCCCAGAAGGATCTGGCCCTCGGAACCTATATTCCATATCCTGGCGAGATAAGCTAGTGAAAGCCCAAAGGATGTTATCAATATAGGTGTAGCCCTTAACATAGCCTCTGAAATCTGAGATGGTGAGAATCCTCCCCAGAATATCCAGTAGAGTGTATCGGCAACACCAACGCCCGAGGCTATGGATAGTACTGATATTGCTAGCAGGGGTGCTAAGACCACTGTTAAAACCCCTATGACAGGGTTAGAGGATTTAGCTAGCATGGGGATCACAGGGGCTCTGGGATAGCCCCTGCCCTTTTAGATGAGCTGGGATCGAGTAGAACCCCGTCTTCAAGGATCAGCCATTTACACCCAATCCTCGAGGGATCCTCAAGCTCGCTTGTAACCACTAGAACCCCTGCGCCCTTAGAGGCTATGCTGCGGATCAGCATGGCAATGGCTTGTGATGATGCTATATCTAGATTCGCTGTGGGCTCCTCAACAACTAGAAGATCTGGGTTCTCCATAGCCTCCCTCCACGCTATAACTCTCCTAGCGTTTCCACCTGAGAGGCTTTTCAGAGGCTTCCATATCGATGGTACATTGGCTTTCGAAGCCTCTATAATCCTACGCGCCCTCAACCCGATCTCCTCTAGATCTAGAAGCGCTGTTCCCCCAGCAACAATCGATCTTAGGGAGATGTTTATAGCAACCGGCATATCAGGTATAGAGGCTCTGGAAACATCGCTTGGTATATATCTGATCCTAGTGCCGGGTTTAACATATATCTTCCCACTCCTCGGCCCTCTAAGCCCGTAGATAGCCTCGCATATCTCCCTAACACCTCTACCATCTATAGATACTACTGCTAGGATCTCTCCACGCCTTAGTTTAAAGCTAGCGTTCCTCAGAACCTCTATACCCCTGTCATCAGATATCGATACTCTATCAACATATAGGATCTCCTCCCCAGGATCTATATCCCCATATGTATCTAGATGATAATATGTCTCTAGCCCCTGTGGAGACATATGCCTTGTCAGAACCTCTATGGTGCTCTTGGCATCTAGATCTCTTTTAATGATCGTTGCCACCCTGGCCCCCCTCCTCAGGATAGTATATCTATCCCCGATCTCGGCTACCTCCCTGATCTTGTGGCTCGTAATTATAAGGGCCTTACCCATATCAACATGCTCTCTGAGGAGTTTCAAGAGCCTCTTAGATGACGCTGTGCTCATCAACGCTGTGGGCTCATCCATAAGAACTGCTAGCCTCCCAGCATTTATCGCTATAGATACCTCGAGAACCTGTTTCTCGGCTGGCGATAGCTTTGAAACCCTAGATCTTGGATCTATCTGGTAGCCTAGATCTCTAGCTGTTCTCATCACCTCCCCACCCAGCTCATCCCCATCGATCCCAGCTGCTCTCGCAACAATCCATATATTCTCCTCAGCTGTGAGCCCCTCAACGAGGGAGGAGCCC
>JAWAXC010000002.1 GCA_038897115.1 Sulfolobales archaeon
GCCTGAGAAGAAGACAGGTATAGCTAGATCTGTGCTTCCTAAGCAGATATCGCTGAGAGATTATGTGAGGAACTCATCAAACCTAGCAAAACTCATATACGGCATAGTCTTAGGAGACCCAAGGCTCGCTGGTGAGGGGATGGAGGATTATGTAGTGGAAGCTGCAAGGACGTCAGCAGGGTTGATCCCATTATATGCCGATGTTAAGAAAAGAGCTAAGGAGCTCGGAGCCTACGGTGTTGCAGTAAGTGGTGCTGGCCCCAGCATCCTCATACTAGCTAGAAGAGAGATTCATGATAGAATAGGTGAGGAGATATCAAAGCTATACGCTGAAAAGGGGTACAGGGTATCCATAGTAGGTGCTGAACCAGCCCCACAGGCACATGTGATTAGCTAGCGGTTCAAGCGGATCCGCTTCAACAGCTGAATATGGCTAGCTCCATATTTAAAATATCATCTAAGAGCTAGCTTCCAACCGATAATCGTATTTAGCTATTGAATAGATTGATATATTACCGAGGAGATATATTATTAGATGGTTTTTTGAGATGGAGCCGGCGGTGAGGATCATAGATCTGGTGAAGAGATTCGGTAACACAATCGCTGTCAATGGTATTAGCTTAACAATAGAAGAGGGGGAGATCTTCGGTCTTTTAGGACCCAACGGATCTGGTAAGAGCACGACATTACTTATAATAGCAACTGTGTATAAGCCCACATCGGGAGACGTAATAGTATTTGGGAAGAGCGTTGTTAGGCAGGGAGACGAGGTGAGGAGATATGTTGGGATAGCTTTTCAGGAGCCCAAGGCTCTCTGGGTTGACAAGCCCTACGAGCTTCTTCTCTGGCATGCAATGGTTGTTGGATATAGCATGGGCGATGCTAGGAGGGTTGTTAGAGATGTTATGGAGGATCTAGGTATTTGGGAGTATAGGAATAAAGCCTTTGCAGAGCTCAGCGGTGGAAATAAGAAGAAGGTTGAGCTGGCTAAGATATTTATACAGAGGCCAAGGCTGGCGATATTCGATGAGCCGACTGCTCAGCTAGATGTTATAACTAAGCACGCTGTTTGGAGGATGATAGAGGATCTCAGGAGAAGCGGTTCAACGATAATAGTTGCAACCAATGAGATGGCCGAGGCTGAGAGGTTAAGCGATAGAATAGGGATTATATATAGAGGCTCTCTCAAGGCCCTAGGAACGCCGAGCGAGCTCAAAGACGGCATTCCTGGAGGAGATATAATAGAAGCTGTGGTAGATGGCTATGTAAGACAGGATCTCCTCGAGATGATCAAAAGCGATGTTGAAGCAACAAGGATAGATCTGAAGGATGCTGTTATAAGGATCTATTTGAATAAGGGTGAGGAGAAGATAGCAAAGATCGTAGATCTATTTACGAGGAAGGGTATAAGGATTAGGCAGATAAGCTTGAAGGAGCCTACATTGGATGATGTCTTCTTCTACTATACTGGGGCAAAGCTCGTAGGTGATGAAAACTGAGGGAGGATCTTAGGGCGCTTCTGCTAATGATAATATGGGATGTTAGGAAGGTGGCTAGATACAAGGTATTCCTTTTAATGAGGTTCGCATGGTTCGTGGTTCAGGTATCTGTTTTCGCGGTTCTCATATCATATTTAGTAGCTATAAGGCCCTCCACAGCCTCCGGCATTTCGTATTACGAATATTATTTATTCGGAGCCTATACAGCCCTGCTTTTCTCGATCTCCATGTTCAGAGGCTATGAAATAGCTGAGGAGTTTGAGGAGGGGATTATAGAGTATCAACTCTCGCTGCCTGTTAGAAGGAGGATACTGGCTATAGGAAGAACCATTGGTGGGGGGATAGCTTCCTTCATATATACACTTCCAATGATGCTATTCATACTAATCATGCTCAGGATATCGAACCCACTTTTAATAGCAATAGCCATGATCTCAGCTCTAGCCTTCTCGATAGGTATTGTGGGGCTAGCTATAAACATAGTCTTTGGGCTGAAATCTGGGGATAAAACGGATATTCTCTTCGGGGTTGTAGATGCTCTCTTGGTAAGGCTCAGCACTATATTCTATCCACTCCCATTTCTATCCACAATACCAGCGTATTTCTACGCAGCATTGGTTAACCCTCTCTCAAGCCTGGCAGATTTCCTAAGAGCTCTATTCCTCTTTGAAGATCTAAAGGCATTTCTATATCTAAGCCAGGAGCAGATGATCTCATATATAGCAGGTCTTGCTATAGGTCTTTCTGTTCTGGCGATGCTCTTCATAGAGAGAAAGGCTGAGGGGGGTGGGTGGAGATGAGGATCGCTAGCATGGGCTATGCTAGAGGGCTGTATATAGTTATGAAGAGAGATCTAGATAGGTTTTGGAAGTATAAGTGGTGGCTTGCAGGGCTTATAACAATGAATCTAACGGATCTCTTTATCTTCGCCCTAATATTTAATAACATAGTAAATAGGGCTTATATCAACAACTACCTCCTATTCCTAGCACCGGGGGTAACAGCTATAGCTACCTTCGCCTCAGCATTCTCTATAGGCAGGGAGGTTGGTGTTGAGGTTAGGAGGGGCTATACACAATATCTCCTAAGCCTCCCCCTAACCAGGATGCAGCTCTCTATGGGCAGAATATTGGGGGGAGCTGTTAGAGGACTCATCTATCAAATACCATTCATACTCCTCCTAATAATACTCCATGGAAAGCTGCCAACCCCCGCCGAAGCTGGGGTAATTGTCATCACATCAGTGATGCTCACAATATCCATGTCAAGCCTATCCATAGTGATCTCCACAGCGGTTAGGAGCTTCGATCTTCAGGCTACTATGAGGAGCTTTACATACTTTGTGTTATTCTTCTTCTCAAACGTATTCTATCCAGATGCTTTGATATCAAGGTATTTTCCACATATCCTCTACACAATGATCTCGAACAACCCGGTTTCAATAGCAACAAGCATATATAGAGGCATCTTCACATATAACGCATCAATAGAGGATCCATTAATCCTATTGCTAAAGCTGGCATCATGGTGTATAGTCTTCCTCATAATGGGGAGTATATTTTACCTCAGAAACCTCACACACTGACCTCATATAGAAGGGCGAGGCTTTCAGCTGCGACACTTCCCCCTCTATAGTTTCGGATATGCTTCGATAGCTTGGTTTTCAGGGCATCTATTTTAGTTTCCATGTTACTCTATATAAGGATAATATTGGTCGTTCATGATGAGATGCTAAGAGCACTTGTGGAGGGGATATACTATATATTTATGAGCATAAGATCCAATCCATATATATTTGTATTTATAGTATCTTTTATCGGGAACTCTATCCCATATGCTGCCGTGCCCTATTATCTACTTCTGATATATTATTCCCATAGATATCGCGATCCCTTATCCCTCGTGTTTATCGCTATTGCCTCCGGCGTTGGATCTACTCTTGGGAAGATGGTGATCTATCTAATAGGTAGGGGGATTTCAAGGATAATATCAGAGGAGAGTAGGAAGAATGTAGAGGCCTTCGGCATTCTTATGAAGAGATGGGGGTTCTTATTTGTTTTATTGGCGACCTCAACACCTCTTCCTGATGATGTGATATTAATACCTATGGCATTCACAGGATATAGCATATACCTCTACTTCCTAGCCACCCTCCTGGGAAAAACCCTAGCATCTCTCATAATAGTTTTCTTTGGTAGAGGCTTCTCAGCGGCTGTTGAGGATGTGGGTCTTCCACAGTATCTACAGATCCCGCTTCTCCTTGGAATATCTATAGTGTTTATGATAATCATAATGAAGATAGATTGGATTGGAGTTGTTAGGGAGTACCAGGCAGGCGGGTTAAGAGGCGCTATTACAAAGATCTCTCAAGATCTAAGAGGGCCTTGGCTTCCCAAGTTGAAGGGTAAAAAATAGTTTGAATATCTATCTACGTTTTATCCTAACTATATATCTATTATTCTCCTTCTTCGACTCCAAAACATCATATCCCAGCTCATCGCCTAGATTAGCCAGTGAGTACCATGTCTCAGGGTCGCTTGTAAGTACCACAGCTTCTTCCCCCTGTCCGAGGCTTTCTAGAACCTTTCTTCTGATCTCTCCAAGTCTTGATGTGCTGCATAAGACGCTGAGATCACCTATATCTATTATCCTAGCCCGCCCCTCCCCCATAGGGATCACTTCTCTATTGGAGCACCTACCATATTACCCCACTCGCTCCACGAGCCATCATATAGCCTTACCTTTGGATATCCGAGGAGCTCCTTAAGCACGAAGAATGTGTGTGCGGCTCTCTCACCTATTCTACAATATACTATAACCTCCTTGTCTCTCGTAACCCCCTTGCTCTCATATAGCGCTCTAAGCTCTTCAACACTCTTAAAGGTTCCATCCTCTCTCACAGCTTGGGCCCATGGTATGTTCACTGCACCGGGTATATGGCCTCCCCTCTGGGCTGCCTCGTTTGGATACTCAGGCGGTGCTGTGATCTCTCCCCTATATTCTGCGGGGCTTCTAACATCAACAAGCACTATATTGGGGTTTCTTAGGTTCTTAAGCACATCTAGGAATGAGGCTCTTATAGTTAGATCCACCTTTGTAACTTTATAGCTTGTTGGCTTGGGCTGGGGAACCTCCTTCGTTAATGGTTTTCCTAGTTCTATCCACTTCTTCCTACCTCCATTTAGGATCTTCACTTTATCATGCCCATATATTTTGAATACCCAGTATGCAAATGCTGCGAACCAGTTGTTATAGTCCCCATATAGCACCACGAGATCGTCATTTGAGATGCCTAGCCTAGACATTAGCGATTCAAAGCCTTCCTTATCTATAATATCTCTCTCTGGATACTTATTCAGATCCCTTTTCCAATCTATTAAAAGAGCTCCCGGTATGTGGCCTATGTTATATGCTGATGCAGGATCGTAGTCTACCTCAATTACTTTGACCTTATCTAAGTTCCTTTCAAGCCAATCAGGCTCTACAATTGGAGACTCATGTATGCTTGACATTTTCTAATATCACCAGATATTATTTACTAGAAGGTTAATAAATACATATTCTCAGTAATTTTATTTATTCGAAAATAAAATGATCTTTGCTTCACTGAGATCTACCAAGAATCTTTAGCTTATAAGTCCTAGAAACACTATATCATATGATATAAAATGCCTGGTAAGAAGGCACCTTCAGGGCTATACGCTGCTAGAAAGCTGGAAAGAAAGAGGCTTAAGTTTAGATGGAGTCAGAGGGACTTCAGAGTTAGAATGCTAAGACTTAAAGAGAAATACGATCCTCTTGAGGGGGCTCCAATGGCTAGGGGTATAGTACTTGAAAAGGTTGGTATCGAATCCAGACAGCCTAATTCAGCCCTGAGGAAATGTGTTAGGGTGCAGTTGGTTAAAAACGGTAAGGTTGTAACAGCATTCGTTCCAAAGGATGGGGGTATCACGTTTATAGATGAGCATGACGAGGTAATTATAGCTGGGATCGGTGGCACCAGGGGTAAATCCATGGGAGATCTTCCAGGTGTTAAGTATAAAGTTATAATGGTTAATGGGGTTTCCTTAGACGCCCTTTTAAAGGGTAAAAAGCAGAAGCCCACAAGATAAGCTGTGGCCGGAAAACCAATTGATCTAGTCACTAACTGTGGAACCCTTATTATGGTGATTATGCTCTAAAATAAGGGGTTGATCTATATTTGCTTCCCCCGATTTATAGCTTTTTTACTATGCACTAGAAAAGTGGTAACAATATGTCTATTTAACAGCTAAACATCTTCCTCCAAGCTTTTCTCATTTGCCTCCTGCCTGTCCACTAGATCTTTGGAAACATATATAGGGCTTCCTATTAAATATGCTAGAAATATTGCGTGGCTAGGTATCATTCTCTTTACAAATGTGAATCCAGATCCCTTTATATATACCTTAGCTGTATAGAGATGCGTCTCTTCACTTACCTCGTCAACAACAACCTTCTCTATCCTATTCCTCAAGACCTCCAGCTCACTGAATATTGTGAGAAGTTCGAAAAGCGTCTCTCTATTATTCTCTATCCCATGCCCCTTTAACTTATTCATAGCAAGTACAATCTCTATCGGAACTAGATAGAGGTTGAAGAGCCTGCCATCCTCTAGAGTGCATTGAAGAACCGTATATGGGTTGAAGCCCTCAGCATAGCTTACATATGCATCTACATCAACCACCTTTAATAGCTCATCCGTCAATGGGGCACCTCTATAGATGATGCCGTGGGGAGGTTAATAAGGTAGATGGTGCGTTAATATAATGCCTATACCGAGGAGCGACTCTCTTTAGAATTTTATCTTATAGCTATATAGCTGTCTTTTTAAAATTAAGGGTAAGCTGGGTGGGCTAGAAGTGCTTTAATGGTATCTGTATAGTGGCCCTTGTGATGCCCAGTAATTATGGATCAAAAAGTATTTAGGAATAGGTACTATTAATTTTTGATCTTATATTTATTTTTGGCTAAGAGCTACTGTTGTCAATTGTAATTGCGAATTCTAGCTCTTCTCCAGCCTCTTACCTTCTACAACTACCATTGTAAGTGTTGATTTGACCTTAGGCAGCTTCCTAATACTTGTTGTGACGATTGTTTTAAGAGACTCTATATCGGGAGCTCTTATCTTTGCTACTACATCATATACTCCATAGACTACATATGCTTCTTCAACCCCCTCGACCTCCATTAAGGCTTTTAAAACATCGCTTTCTCCACCAACTTCTGTGTTTATAAGCACAAATGCCTCTGCCATCTTTAACACCTCTACCTAATATTTATACAGCCTTATATACCTATATTTCAGATCTTAGATGGTATATTCATTGGTAAAACCTAGAGGGAGCATTTATATTATTTATACCGATTGTGGTGCATACTACCATCAATAGCTCCTCTATGTTGATTGCCTTTGATGCTGAGATCCAGGAGAATTTATGGGGTTTGAAGCCTCTGGATTCCATAGCTCCTCTAACTAGATCCTCGATCTCTTTCCTTCTATCTATCCCTTCTAATAGATCTATTTTGTTGAAGGCTATAACCATGGGCTTATCAACAACACCGATCTTTTCTAGAAGATCTAGCGCTGTATCTACCTTTTCCAGCATCTCCTCAGGCGGATCTAAAGCATCTATAACGAAGATAAGCGAATCTGCATATCTAATCTCAGAGATCACGGCATGGAATACCTCTATAAGCTCGCTAGGCATTTTCCTTATAAATCCTATTGTATCTGTGAATATGATCCTTCCACATGGTGTATCTCCACCCCCGCTCTTAGGTGAAAGGGTTTTGAAGGGCATGGGCCCTGTGGGCTTTCTATCCCCAGTTAGCCTGTTATAAAGGGTTGTCTTGCCCGCGCATGTGTAGCCTATTATAGCTACATGTGGATATCCCTTCTTAGTCCTTGAGAGGACGAGCCTCTCCCTCCTAGCCTTTATAGCTGCGAGCTCCCTAGAGATCCTAACCTCTTTCATCCTCAAAGCCCTTAAAAGGCTCTCATACCCATAAGCACCTGGCCCCATAAAGCCTACTTGCTCACCCAGCTTTGTCATTCTAATGTACTCCTTAACAACCGGGATCATATGCTTTGAGTGGGAGAGCTCTATCTGGAGCTTAGCCTCCTTAGTACCAGCGTGGATCTCGAAGATCTTTAAGAGGAGGAGCACTAAATCCCAAACATCACATCCAAGATCCTTTGATAAGTTATAGAACTGCCAGGGCTTTAGCTTATCATAAACCACTATTAGATCTGGTTTCTCTCCATTTGAAATCATCTTCTTAACAATCTCCTCCTGAATATAGTATCTATGATTAGGCCTTCTAACAAACAGAGGCTCTACACTATCTATACCCAGTGTTTTCACAAGTGATACAGCTTCATCTAGGTATTTACGCTCGTCTCTCCTTATAGCTAGAATAACCTTTCTATATCTACCCGCATCCAGGCTCTGCATCCACCACATTAAATATACATTAAGCCCTATTTAACGATACCAGATTGTGGTTAGAGAGGATGGTTAAAAAGAAATATGGGGATAGCTCATGCATAGAGTTGGGCTAGTCTTATCATCTCTTAGGCTCTTTAACTATGGTTCTAGCCTGTTCTCTAAAGTAGTTTAGGAGATAGTAGGGGCCACCAACACCTCTTCCAGTAGCTCCGCTAGCTTTCCACCCAACGAATGTCTGTGCACCTGGCCAAGCACCTGTTGTAGAGCCTCCCCTTCTATTAGCATATGTAACGCCGAACTCTATCTTTCTGAAGAATAGCTCATATTCGCTCTCATCCTCAGTGAAGATCCCTGCTGTTAGCCCATATTCTGTGTTGTTAGCCTTCTCAATAGCCTCCTCCAAGGTATCGAATTCAGAGACTAAGAGTATTGGTAGGAAGAGCTCTTGCTTCCAGAGATAGTGATCCTCAGGAACACCGATGATTACAGTTGGCTCTACATAGAATCCCCTCGCATAGAACCCCTCTTCGAGAACCCTTCCCCCAACTAGGATTTTGCCACCTGCTTTTACGGCATCCTCTATATATTTTCTGTAGTTCTCAACAGCCCTTCTATTTATCACAGGGCCTAGGAAAACCTCTCTCCTCCTAGGATCTCCCACCACTACCTTCTTAACCCTTTCAACTAGTTTCGCTATGAACTCATCCCTTATCCTTCTATCTACATATAGCCTTGATGTTGCACTACACTTCTGCCCCCCATATCCGAATGCAGCCCTCACAGTACCTTCAACAGCTTTATCGAGATCTGCTTTAGCAGTAACTATAGTTGGGTTCTTACTCCCCATCTCAAGCACTATTGGCTTTGGATATGGCTGCTCCGAGGTGAATCTCCTATATAGCCTCATACCAACATCTCTAGAACCTGTGAATGCTATTCCAGCAACTAGTCTATGGGATACAAATACATCCTCGAACTCCTCACCAGGGCCTGTAACTAGGTTAAGCACTCCTGGTGGGATTCCACCATCCATATATATTTTATATAGTAATGTAGCTGTTAGAGGTGCCTCACTAGTAGGCTTCCAAACAACTGTGTTGCCTGTGAGGAGGGCTCCCAGCATCATTCCATTTGCAAGCATTAATGGGAAGTTAAAGGGCGATATAACTACCCACACGCCATAGGGTCTAGCAACGCTCCAGGTCTCCTCTCCAGGCGCTCCAGGCATCATCTTCTTTATATATCCATTCTCCCTCTCCATTAGATCGGTATAGTATCTTATCGCATCTATAGCCTCGTGAACCTCGGCTAGGGCTTCGAGCCTGTTTTTACCAACCTCATATGTTATTGCTGCTGCAAGCTCGAATCTCCTGGCCTCAATTATATCAGCTATCTTCCTAAAGATTCTCACCCTATCTCTCCAATTACTCTCTCCCCACTCCTTGAAGGCTTCATAAGCTGCCTTTAGAGCCTCAACAGCGTGATCCCTAGAACCCCTCTGGAACCTCCCAATAAGGATACTAGTATCTATTGGGCTCCTCTTCTCAAACTCCTTATCACTATAGACCTCCTTACCAGCTATATACATCGAATATCTCTTACCCAGAAGCTCCTTCTCAACGGTGGAGAGGGTCTCCTCATACTTAGGATGTATCGATTCATCTGCTAAGAGGGTTACATATGTTATTTTATGGCTACTCAAACCATCCACCAGAGTTTCTATTGCTAGAAGAGATATATCTTTAAAGAGGAAAACACTCTATTCAGATCCCATGTTGATGGGGGATTCTATTTTTAAGGCTTATAGGGTGGATTAGATACTCTATAGAGGTTAAAATGGCTATTTTAAGCATCACCATGGAGATCGCTTTAGAAGAAGTTCCAATATATGCAGGCGGTCTAGGCGTTCTAGAGGGGGATAAGTTCTACGCAATGGCTAGGAAGGGGCTAGAGTACTATGTGATTACATTATTTCATAGGAATGGCTATGTTGAATATGAATATAGAGATGGCTCTTTCATCGAGAAGGATCAAGAGCCTGTGATATCCCAGATCGAGGGTAAGCTTAAAAAGGAGAAAGAGCTGGCAGTTACCACAAAACTATATGGAGAGATAAGGGTCGAACCACTTGTCTATGAGATGGGGAAGGCTAAGGCGATCTATTTAAAGCCTGTGTATCCTGATAATATAGCATATATAGCTAGAAGGCTATATATAGAGGATTCGCCGGAGCAGGCTATAACTAAATATATAGTCCTCGCTAGATCCTCCGCCCAATATATAAGGGAGAGGATAGGTGTTGATAAAATAGAGTATATAGATCTTCAGGAGAGCAATGCCTCCCTAGCCGCTCTAGCTTTAAAAGAGATTAGAGATCGGGTGAGGCTTGTGATCCATACCCCAGGGCCTTGGGGCCATCCTATGATCCCCGGTGAGATTGTTGGAAAGGAGTTTGAAGTAGATGTTGGGAGCGGGCTTAAGAGGCTAACAGATATAGTTCTAGACCATGTTGAGAGAGGATATGCTGTATCTAGAAAACATCTCGAGACACTCTCAAGAATCTTTCCCCAGCACTATTGGAAGCTGAGCTATGTTAGAAACGGTGTTGATCTTGATAGGTGGAGCCATAAGGAGATAAAATCACTGGCATCCAAGGGTTTAAGGAATATAGGGTTATATGAGTTTAAAAGGGCCAGAGATAGTGCTAGGGAGGATCTAATATCTCTTTTAAGATCTAAGAAGCCTGGGGTCAGAGTTGGAAGAGCTATAGTAGCCTGGGCTAGAAGGATTACTAGGTATAAGAGACCCTATCTTGTTGAGAGGCTTATAGGGGAACTGGGTAGGGAGTTAGATGTAACATTCGTCCTAGCTGGCAAGGCTCATCCACGGGATGGAGATGGTAGGGAGATGATGATGCGATTTAGAAAGCTTCATGAGGAGATGGATAACGTTGTATATATATATGATTATGGCTTAGAAGAGGCAAGAACAATACTAAGCGGTGCAGATCTACTGCTATTCACACCATTTCCAGGGTGGGAGGCCTGTGGTACGAGCTATATGAAGGCTGGGATCAACGGAGTCCCAACTCTATCCTCAAGGGATGGTGGTGTGCTAGAAACAATAATAGATAGATACAATGGATGGTTATTCGGCTTGGAGGTTACACAGTTTATAAATATATATGAAGATACCGCAAGCGTATCTAAAATAGATGAAGAGGACTATAGAGATCTTAGGAAAAAGCTTATAGAGATCCTGAGCATTATAGAGAAGGATTTAGATATATATTTAGAAATATCTCTTAATGCTTTAAAAAGCTTCAGAATATCCTCAGACATATATAGAGCTCTAGAGGAATATGGCTATATTAGGGGAGCCCGGGCTTCATAGAGCATAAGTTTTTCAAATATCTATCCTTAGTTTCATAGAGATCCAATAATTTAGGATTACAGCTGCAAGCCTTGCCCTTTAGGGTAGGGATGAGACCGGCTATATCCTCCTCTTTTATATATCTGGCTTAGTATAGAGTTTGTATTATGGATCTCCAATCAGATCTTTTTAACATCTATCACAACATTGTTTGGTTCATTTATCTTTAATGTGAGAAATAATTCGATATTTAAAGGCGATGGATATGTATTAGATGCTCACTATTTAATAATCTAGTATCTCATTAATTCATATGAGGAGGTGAAGAAGCTATGGCAAGTGAGCAATGGGTTCTCCCAGGAACTATGTTAGGCGTTATTGAAGAATATTTTCCTGGGAGTAATGTGTATGAGCTTAATGGAAAGCTATATTCAAGCGTTATTGGCTCTCCAAAGCTTGATATGGTTAGAAGGGTTGTGTGGGTGGAACCTAGAAGCAAGATCCAGATGCCAACACCTGGCTCGATGGTATATGCGTATGTAATAAGTGTTAGAGATGAATCCTCTCTTCTAAGGATCATCGCTTCAGATCTTAGGAAACCATATAAGCAGGGGTATGCGGGCATCCTACATATATCTCAGGCTAGGCAGGATCCTAGTGAGAGGAGTCTTCTAGATATAATAAGAATCGGAGATCTAGTATATGCTAAGGTTTTATCGAGGAATAATCCATATATCTTATCTTTGAGAGCCCCAAAAGCAGGGGTTGTTCTTACAATGTGCCCGAAATGTGCTAGCTATATGAGACCAAAGGGTGGGAAGCTAGTATGCCCAAGATGCGGGTTTGAGGATAGCAGGAGGATCTCACCACTCTATATAACGATATAGGATGCCTAGTATGCCCAGGCTGGGTTTTTCTGTTTGGAGAGAGGATGCTAAGAGGATCTCGGAGCTGGTTTCTAAACTCATAGAAGCTGGCTATGATCATGTTGAAGTGAGTATCGAAAGCCCAATGGATCTAGAGGATCCTGGGTTATCTCTCATAATAAACACTATCAGGGGTGCAGGTCTCAGCATAGGCTTCCATGCCCCGTGGAAGGAAATATATATAGCATCTCCTGTGGAGGAGATAAGATCTGCTGCCGTTGATGTCATAGCTAAGGTTTTAAGGACTATCCTTAGATTCGAGCCTGAATATTTTGTCCTACACGGCTCTAGCGAGCAGAATATCTGCTCCAAAAACGAAGATCTATGTCTAGCTCAGTTAGGGAAATCCATGGAATCCCTTTTAAAGATATATGGGAACATATATATAGAGACGATTCAAGGTATATGTTGTGGGAAGATCTCGCAGATCTTAAAGCTTATGGAAATATATAGAGAGCTTAGAGCCTGTCTAGACCTAGCACATATAGCTGTGGAAAACATGGTTAAGGGTAAGAATAAATGGCCATCAAGGATAGCTGATGCTCTAAACGAGATCCCAGAATCCGTGGGCAAAAGATCACCATTGATCCATTTACATGGCCTGAAGGGCGGAGATAAGAGGGTGAGGACGCACTATGACTTCTCCTACACGCCTCTAGGGGCTGAGGATATTGCTAGGGCTGCTAGGTTATGGGGTGTTAAATATATAGTTTTCGAGGTATTCTATAGATCAGCAGGCGATCCTATAGAACCATCAGATCTATATGAAGAGATTAAAAAAATGCGAGGATGGCTCTCACTACTAGGAGGCTCAACTTAAAAGTCTCCAAAGACATTGTAGGTGGGAAGGAGTTGGGCGTTCTAGATGCGTTAGCATCTATAGGGGAGTACATACCTGGTGTGCCTAAGCCTGCTGTGAAGCCTAGCCTGGGAATCAGATTTCTATATACCTTCCTAGCTGTTGCTATATACGTATTAATGGCGTCCACCCCTATCTATGGGATCCAGCATACTGCTGGCGCTGCAGCAGCCCTCCCAACAATCGTGCAGATTGTATTCGCATCTTCCCAAGGCACCCTTGCCCAGCTTGGTATAGGGCCTATAGTTACTGCTGGCCTTATAATGCAGATCCTTGTTGGATCTAAACTCATAGATCTAGATCTCTCAAAACCTGAGGGGAGGAGAACATTCACCCTAGCCCAGAAATCCCTCTCACTAATAATAGCCGGTGTAGAGGCTGGAGGCTTCGTGATAGTCGGATCTAACTTCTGGGAGCTCACAGGGCCTAACCCCGTGTTTGATGTTGCCGCGAGCCCCCTGATAAGATTCGTTGTATGGCTGCAGCTCGTAAGTGCAACGCTTATAGTGATTCTCTTGGATGAGATGCTTCAGAAGGGCTGGGGGATAGGGAGTGGGATATCTCTCTTCATACTAACTGGAACCGCTGGCGTTATAGTTAATGATCTCTTCTCGCCCTTCCCAGTATCAACAGGCTCTCAGGAGCCTCTTGGCTTTATACCATATATAACATATAGCTTGATGGGTGGAAGCCTAACCATCGAGAATCTATTTGTTAGATATAACCCAAATCTGGGGTATCTACCCGCTCTTATGGGGCTTCTATCCTTTATAATAATGGCGGTTGTTCTGATCTATCTACAGAGGATGAAGGTATATATCCCAGTAACTACTCAGAGGCTGAGGGGGCTCAAGACAAGGGTGCCTCTACAGTTCCTCTACGTAACCAACATGCCAGTGCTCCTTGTCTCGATACTATTCTCGGATCTCCTGATCTTCAGGGCGATATTAGGTGGAACAGGTGCTAGCAGTATCTTGGATCAGGTGCTTCTCTACCTAACACCTCCCCGGGGATATCTAGAGCTGATAGCTAACCCAACCAGGGTAGCGGTTTACACCGTGATCTTCACCTTGCTAGCCCTCGCATTTGCCTTTATGTGGGTCGAGGTAGCTGGTCTCAACCCATCTGGGCAGGCTGAGAAGATAATACAGTCGGGGCTAGAGATTCCAGGGCTTAGAAGGAATCCCAAGGTGCTAGAGATCCTCCTTGGAAGATATATCTACCCACTAACCCTTCTAAGCACGCTAATAGTTGTTGCTCTAGTTATAATCGCTGATCTAACACTAGCATATGGCTCTGGTGTTGGGATACTGCTATCGATAGGTATAGTTGAGCAGTATTACCTATTGATAGTAAGAGAGAGAGCTATCGAGGCGTATCCAGCGCTTAAGAAGATACTTGGAGAATAATTCAAGAACTTTTTAACCTCCACACATATGATCATATGGATGTGTTTTGGAGAAAACAGCATATGATCAGCTTTACAATGTGATTAGAAGAGGTCATAATAGGAAGGATAGAAAAAGCTCAGCGGTTGAGGAGTACCTCGAGACGATCCACGAGCTTGAGAAGATAATGGGATGGGTCAGAATAAAGGATCTATCGAAGATATTGAATGTGAAACCAAGCAGCGTTACCAAAACAATAAAAAAGCTACACTCAGAAGGCCTAGTTATATATGAAAGATACAGAGGTGTTAGACTTAGCGCATCAGGCATCGAAGCTGTGCACAAGCTTGGAAGAAAACACAAGATCCTAGCGGAGCTCTTAAAAGAAGCAGGCTTAGAAGAGATCGAGGCCCAGGCGGAGGCTGAAAGGCTAGAGCATATCATACCGGATAACCTCATAGAGCGTCTAGAAAGACTTCTCAAGAAATATAGAGAAATAATGAGCATATGTAGAGAAAACCGTGTACAAGGATAAAGCTGGTTATAAGGTATATTTCAATATCATGCAAGTAGTGAAAGAGAAAGATCCATGTAAATCCCCTTTTCTATTAAAATCATAATACACTATCTCTATAAACTCCTATGTTGCTCGGCTCTACTTTTAATTCTCCTACTTAGATCTCTAGCCATATCCTCAACCCTTATATATCTGCCCAGCCCTGTTCTAACCCCTACTACAGTTACTTGAAGCGGCATGTATCCATTCTCCTCTAGGAAGCCTATATCACCTAGTATCTCTTCTACGTCTCCATCTCTCACTATAGATCCATGTTTCATAACAACTACTCTATCAGCTACCTCACCTATCAATTGTAGATCATGTGCTATTAGAATTATTGAGTGGCCCTCCATTACTAGCTTTCTAAGTATTTGGAGCATCTGAAGAGATCTTCTATAATCTATTCCTGCAAAGGGCTCATCCAAGATAATTACGTCTGGCTTGAGAGCCAGCACTGTTGCTATTGCTAGTCTGTGCCTCTCGCCAAAGCTTAGAATATGTGGAGAGAGTGTTAGCGGTTTCCTAAGATCTACTGCCTTTAAGGCATATTCGATTCTTTCATCAATCTCCTCCTTACTATAGCCTAGCTTTTTAAGTCCAGATGCTATTTCATCATATATTGTTGCTGCAAATATCTGTGAATCTGGGTTTTGGAAGACATATCCGACATGCCTAGCTATCTTTGATGTAGGAGTTCTCCTAGTATCCATTCCAAGGACTTTTACAAAGCCTCTATGGGGCTTTAGAAGGCCGTTTAAATGCTTCGCAAGTGTTGTTTTTCCAGCCCCGCTTTCTCCTATTAATCCTATAAACTCTCCTCTCGATATATTTAGGCTAACGTCTTTTAGAGCCCACTCACTTCCTTGGCTATATCTATACCACAGGTTTTTAGCTTCTATTAGTATATCCAAGATGATCACCAAGGATTCTCTTAATAGCATCTATACCTTCACTAACGGTTACGGGGATTCTGTGGATCTCTAAGCCCTCCTCGGCTAGTCTATAGAAGACCTCGCTAATCATGGGAGGTCTAATACCTGTCCTTCTCACGAGATCAGGATCTCCGAAGACTTCTCTAGGATCTCCGAACGCTTCTATTCTACCATTATTCATTATAGCAATCTTATCAGCAACCTCAACAGCCCATTCTATTCTATGCTCGACAACGATCACCGTGATCCTTGCTTCCCTCTTAAGCCTCTCTATTAGGCCTAAGACTCTAGCAGTGCCTATGTGATCCAGCATTGATGTTGGCTCATCGAGGATCAGGATTCTGGGCTTTAGAGCAAGTACAGATGCTATGGCAAGGATCTGTTTTTCACCAGCTGATAGAGATCTTGGAGATTGTCTAGCCTTCCCCTCTAATCCAACATATCTGATCACATCCCAAGCCCTCGCAAGGATCTCTTCCCTCGGAAGACCTAGATTCTCTAGACCCATAATTACCTCCTCGAGCACTGTGGGCATTAGAAGCTGGGAATCTGGGTTTTGAAAGACGAAGCCAACATTTCTCACAATATCCTCAGGACGTAAGTTCAGGATTTCTCTCCCAAGCACCCTTACAGATCCCTTTATCTCTCCTTTAATCATATTTGGTATAATTCCTGCTAATATATAGAGGAGCGTTGATTTACCACATCCAGAAGGCCCCATTATCGCTACAAATTCACCCTCTCTGATATTGATGTTTACACCTCTCAAGACCCAATCCTCTGAGAGTGGGTATCTGAACCATAGATCCTCAATCTCTATTGCATAGCCCAAAGCCATAGCCTCCCTATAGGGGTTTTGGGATAAGGCTATATAGTGAGAAGCCCATTAACCTATAAACGGCTATAGAGGTATATATTGCTATAATCAATATAGATGCTAATGTATCTTTTCTACCCCATTGGAGGGGAAAGGCATAGCTTCTAACCCTCGAATATCCAAAGCCCCTTACCATTAGAGTTATGCTTAGCTCCCATGCAAGGCTCATTATCCTTATGATCAGGGGTATGAAGACAGGGATCATGTTGGAAACCCTTTTAACCGGGTTCTTAGAATCCACCTCTATCCCTCTAGCTTTCTGCACATCCATTATATTTCTGATCTCCGTAACAGCTAGTGTAAGCATTCTAAGTGATAGGAGGAACATAAAGCCAGCTTTATATGGTAGCCCCAGCTTTGTAGATACCTGGATAAGATCGTATGGCTTAACTGTTGAGAGAAAGATTGTCATGGCGATTACTGGATTCACTATTAAGAAGAACTTCCCAGTCCCAACGAGGAGCCCCACATCTGTTATCCTTATACCAGCGAGGGGGAATGTAAAGAGGTACTCCCCAGTATTCTGGTAATAGCTTGCCCATACCAGAATGGCAACTAGGAAGAATATAGAGCTATAGAGGAAAGTTAATAAAAACCTTATCAAAGGAAGTCTAGCGAGGATCATTCCTATAAGCAATGAGATAAAGATCAAGGAAGATACAGAGCCATCGAATTGGCATATTATCGAGGATATTAGCACCATAGCGAACCACAAGATCTTAACCCTAGGATCTAGAGAGTGGATCAGGCTTTTCCTATCTACATATAGCCCTAACTCGCTCATCGCCTTCCACACCTATCTATAATATCTCTCCTAGCCTTTTCCATCTCAATATATGCCCTCTCCAGATCTATAGTGAGGAGCTTTCCATTCGAAACCACATGTCTTCCATTTACAAAAACGTCTCTAACAGAGAAAAGCCCGAAATCATATACTAAGTTGTGAGACGCTTCCACATGATCTTCGATGCTGATGGGGATAATGGGTTCTAGAACCACTAGATCTGCCTTAAAGCCCTTTCTAATGATACCAATATCATCCCAACCAAGTGCTCTAGCTCCGTTAACAATAGCCTGCCTCAACAGATCTTGGGAAGAGAGTCTATAGGGGATTGAATACAGAGATCCCTGTGCAGCTATCGCAACCTTTATTTCGAAAAGTATGTTCATCCATCCAGCTGTTGCTGGGCCATCAGTTCCCATGGTGATCCCGACCCCCCTTTCAATCATCTCAGCCACCCTGGCAATCCCAGATCCCCAGCTCATAATAGTGAAGGGGCAATATGATATATAGGGTTTATATTTAGATAGGATCTCGAGATCTGAGTTGCTAACATATACAGCATGAGCTAGAAGGGGGTGTGTATCTAAAACACCTAGGATCTCTAGTGCTTTAGCAGGTGTTGTTCCATAGATTTTCCTAACGATATCCACTTCATCCTTAGATTCTGCAAAGTGCATATGTATCCCGACACCCCTCTCCTTAGAGGCCTCCGAAGCTTTTCTAATAGAATCGCTAGATACAGAGTATAGCGCGTGAATCCCTATCATACCTTTCACAATTCCTTCACTCTTGCTAAGCCTGGATGCAAATGATATAGACTCCTCAATGGTATGTCTAGGAGGCCCCTCAAATAGCTCTATAACTCCAAGGGAGAGAGAAGCTCTTATCCCAGCTTCTCTGCAGGCTTCTACCACTTCGTCTTCATAGAAATACATATCGCCGAACAGTGTTATCCCATTTAGAAGCATCTCTGCTATCCCCATCATAGCTCCTGCACGTACGTGATAGGGTTTTAAACATGATTCGAGGCTCCAGATTTCCTTGAGCCATGCTATGCCAGTATGCTTTATCGATATCCCCTTAAAAATATACATTGGTATATGGTTGTGTGTATTGACTAGCCCGGGTATAACAAGGCTTCTACTAGATCCAAAAACATATTCTAACCCATATTCCAACCCCTTTTCATAGCTAGTAACATCTATAATCACACCTTTCTTATCATCAAAAACAACGATCCCATTTTTTATAAAAGGTCTCTCTAGATCTAGCGTGAGTATTCTACCCCTAACCCCAATCAAAGCCATGTAAGATCCCTTAAATTATTATCTCTTTATAACCACCCTATCTCTCCAGTAAAGCCCCCTCATCTTGATCGGCTGGTAGAGTATGTAGCCAAGTATAGGAGTTATTGTTAGTGTTACGATGCAGTTGTTAAATATAACCCATGGAGCGAACCACCCCCATATCAAGGGTCTTGGAAGCCCTATCACAGGTTCTAACAGATCTAACCACCAAGATATATAGAGGGATACCCATATAGAGCTTATAACGCCTCCCCATATGTAATATTCTATAAGGCTTCTAGGAGTTCTGAAGGAATGATCCCTCATGAATTTATAGGGAACCCATGCTATTATGAAATTGCCTATAAAACCACCTATGCTTCCTATGCTTAGATATCCTGTAAGGGCATCTGCTATGAAGTTCCCAATTGCAACACCCAGAGCCCCTGGGACGCCAAAGAGTATGCCGAAGAGAGGTGCCAAGGCATTTCCAGGTCTAACCCATGTGAATCCAGGTATAATCGGTATTCCCCCTGTAGCTGCTAGAGCCCCTCCATAGAGTGCTGCACAGAGCGCCGTTATAGATACATCGACAGCATCCCATCTGAGCTCCTGTCTAACTATTCTAAAGCCTGAGATAGTCCTACCACTGATTTCTAAGAAAAATACTATGGTTCCGATGATCCATAATACTCCTCCCACAGCGAACCAGAAGTCCCTTCCAAGGACTATAAAGGGCTGGGTTATAAGCCATTTACTAGCTGCATCAGGAGAGATCCCCTTGCTAACTATATCATATGCTATGAATATGAACAGGGCTATGAATAGAATAGCTATAACTATACTTATAGACCATAGAGATGCTCCAGGCCTACTCACCACGATCACCTCCTTGTTCTTCTAAAAACATATAGCAAGATCCCCACGCCAGCCAGGAATATTAGGAATCCAAGTGCGGTAGTTATAGCAGGAGCGATAGTGCCCTGGGCAAGGCCTCCTGTTGATGAGTAGAAGCCACTATATTTATATATAGTATATAGAGCCATTGCTAGCAGCCATAGCCCTCCTACAGAGATAGCTGCTAACCACCCCTTAACCCGTGTAAATGCCATTACCACTCCTGCTATCAGAACAACTAGGCCTATCAATATTAAGAGTATCTCGTACTGGTTCACCTAGAATATCCCCGAATCACTATATATATTTACAAATTTATATGTTTTTGATCTACTGATCTCAATGGGTTAACCTATCTATATTCACATAAGGATTTAAAAACAGGTGTTAATGTTTGTTAGTGGTTCATAGATGATCTTATCTCTTAATATTAGTTGAATATTATTCCATGATCCTTGGTGGAAATGGATCATCTCTTTCCAAGCACTATTTAGCAGATCTTGGAGCCAGGGTTTGGCTCTCCATCTATTGTTAATATAAATGGTCTTTCGTCTTTTCCACAACCCGCTGCTAGGATCATACCCTCACTTATATATCCTCTTATAGCCTTTGGCTTTAGATTTGCTACTACAACAACCCTTTTCCCCACTAGCTTATCTGGCTCATACCACTTTCCAATCCCTGCTATGATCTGTCTCTCGCCCATCGGGCCTAGATCTACTATGAGTCTTAGAAGGCCTGTACCCTCTATCCTTGAGGCATTTTTAACTACACCCACCCTAAGATCTATTTTTGAGAACTCATCTATCGAGATCTCTTGCATATGGTTCACTCTCTATGTTATATAGTTATTGTCTCTCCAGGCCTCATGATCCTTACCTCTGTTTTGAGACCTTTCTTACGTATTAGCTCTGCGAATTCGTTTGGATCTGCTTTAATTAGTGGGAATGTATTGTAGTGCATAGGTATAACGATCTCGACTCCTAGGAGCTCTACAGCCTTCACAGCCTCTCTAACCCCCATGGTGAAGTGCCCTCCAATTGGTAGCATAGCTATTCTGGGGCTGTAGAGCTCCCTTATAAGGGCCATATCGCTGAACACGCCTGTATCTCCTGCGTGGTAGATGCTATCCTCGCTACTCTTGATAACAACCCCGGTTGGAGATCCTTTTGAAGAGCTATGCATAGCTGGTGTGAGATATACTGTGATCCCCTCAAGGGATATTGGGCCGCCGATGTTTGCGCCAATAGCCCTTTCCCTAGCACCTGCTTCAGAGGCTATGTGCTCTGCAAGCTCGAAGATAGCAACGAGCTTTGTATTCACACTCCTCCTCAAGAGCTTAACAGCGTCCCCCACATGATCTCCATGGTCATGTGTCACTATTATATAGTCAGGGTCTGGAACCTTATCAACGCTTATAGGTGATAGAGGATTCGAGATCCAAGGATCTATCAAGATCTTCTTCCCAGACATTTCAACTAGGAAAGCTGCATGTCCATACCAGGTTATCCTAGCCATCTAGAGCCACCACCATAAATACCATAAGCAATATAAAAATAACCCCTTATATTTCAAGCATCTCTCCAACTTCTAAAGCCGTTAAATATTGCTATAGGCTCTTACTAAATGGGCCTATGGCTGTGATAGCGGATCCGCTAACATCTCTACTGATCATAATATCCCTCTCTGGAGCCATGGCTATGATCCTTAGGAGAGCTGGTTTTAGCACTATAGTCGGATATATCCTTGGAGGGATCCTGGGATCCCTGATCGGGGCCCCCGTAGAGGTTTCCCCATTAATAGCTCAGCTAGGACTGATCCTACTTGGTTTCGAGATCGGTGCTGAGATTGGTGGGAAAAAAGCCTTGGGATCCTTTAGACAGGCCTTTATTATAGAGATAATATCTATGTCCCTAATATATATATTGACCGGCTTGATCTCAGCGTTCCTCAGGCTAGGGGTTATAGGTCATATACTCCTCTTCCTAATAGCTATTAATACATCGACGGGCATATTATACAAGGTTATCCATGGAAGGGCTAGCGAGGATGTAAGATCCCTCCTCCTAGCATCATCGGTAATAGAGGATACAGTTGCAATATCCGGTATAGCCATACTCATGGCTGCTAGAAACATATCCAGCCCTATAGACACCATAATATCGATAGGAAAGGTTGGGCTTCTAGCGGTCATAGCTTTTGCCATAGGAATATATGCCTTTAGAATGCTAGGCAAAAGGCTCAGCGATCTCGAGATGCTACCCATCATAGCGATCTCAGCTGCGCTAGCATACTACGTAGCCTTTGGAATGATCGGGGTTAGCCAGTTGCTGGGCACATTCATAGCAGGCTTTGCGCTTGCGAGAGCAGTGGATCTCGGAAGAGCCATAACCCAGCTGGAAGGCCTCAGAGAGCTAGGTCTTCTTCTATACTTCTCCTCATTAGGCGGGGTGATCTCACAACTGGGGGGCGGAGAGCTCTTAATACCAGCTCTCATAGCTCTAGTAATGGTAGTTGTTATTATAAAGTTTATCGCATTTTCAACAGCCCTCTGGGTATTGGGGCTTGAGGCTCGTGAATCTATTAGGGCTGCGCTGTACATGACATCCATCAGCGAGCTAGGGATCATAATATCCTCCCAGGCCTATGAGGCTAACCTTATAGGCTCAACATATGTCCTGCTATCAATATACGTTGTTCTGATATCAGCGATCATATCTTCAACAGCTGTGAGGTTTGAAGATATAGTTGTTAAAGGGATATATTATCTAATCCCCCATAAGATAGAAGAGATCGCCAGGCAATATCTATCTAGAGTGAAATATGTTTTAGCTATAAGGGCACGTGGGTTAATGGTTTTCCTATATGGATTTATATTCATGGTGTTCACAGCGGTTGCCATAGATATAGCTATAAGTCTTCTGAGATATCTCCCAGAGCTTCTGCTCCAATATGGTCTAATATTATCTGTGCTAATCAGCACCGCTTTCATCTTCTCAATACCGTATTTCACATGGAGATCTTATAAGAGCAAATTAGAGGAGGATCCGCCTGCTAGAGTATATGTAGAAAAAATAATTGGGATAAATATGTCGTTGCTCTTAGTAATGCTCGGCATATTTCTAGAAGCCTATATTATTAACAAGATAGTCTCGGAGTACCAAGTGGATATAGGGGGCATTCAGGGGCATACAATATTTATAGTAATTTCTATACTTATAATACTATATATATTGAGAAGTATATATTATTCTATTTCGAGGATATATATGAGAGGTTAGATATCAAAGATAATAACGGGATCATGATGACATAAAACCCATTACCATAGGATCTTCTAAGTACTTTTCATGCTTAAACATGTATTCATGAACTTTTTTAGAGTTAAATATAAATATTATGTGGTATACATATTTGAATGGGTTTGGTGAGAGCGTGGGTGGAGAGGTAAGGATCCTTGGGGAGGCTCTTCCATTTGAGGAAAAGATAGAGATGCCTAATTGGCTTAGCAGGCATACGAAGATAGAGAGTTATTGGGAGATGCATAGGAAATCTCTACAGGATTATGAGGGTTTCTGGGCATCTATTGCTAAGGAGCTAGATTGGTTCACACCTTTTGAGAAAGTTGTTGAGAAGGGCGACTACCCCTATGTCTATAGATGGTTCCCAGGTGGGAGGATAAACATATCCTATCTAGCTCTTGATAGGCATGTGGCTGGGTGGAGGAAGAATAAGGTTGCATATATATGGGAGGGCGAGCCTGTTGATGCTAGCGGGAATCCCAAGGAGGTTAGGAAGCTCACATACTATGATCTCTGGAGGGAGGTGAATAGGGTAGCATATATACTTTCAAAGAACTTTGGGCTTAGGAAGGGGGATAGGATAGCTATATATCTCCCAATGATCCCTGAGCTCCCGATATTCATGCTAGCAGCAGCCAGGCTCGGAGTTATATTCACGGTTGTCTTCGCAGGCTTCACAGCGGAGAATCTAGCGATAAGGGCTAGAGATCTTGGTGCAACTCTGCTTGTAACAGCCGATGGCTTCTATAGAAGGGGTAGGGTTATAAGGCTGAAGGATATAGCTGATAAGGCTATAGAATCTGTGCCCAGCATTAGGAATGTTATTGTTGTGAGGAGACTCGGCCTCGACATTAACATGGTCGATGGTAGGGATTTCTGGCTTGACGAGCTATTGAGAGGGGTTCCAGCTAATGTTTATATAGAGCCTGCAAGGCTTGAAAGCGATCACCCGCTATATGTTCTATATACCTCTGGCACCACGGGGAAGCCCAAGGGGATTATACACGATCACGGTGGCTACTCCGTGCTTCTCCATGCAACTATGAGGTGGGTCTTCGATGTGAGGGATGATGATATATATTTCTGCACAGCAGATATAGGCTGGGTTACAGGTCATAGCTACATAGTATTTGGCCCATTGATAGAGGGGCTCACAACTGTGTTCTACGAGGGAGCCCCCGACTATCCAGCTCCAGATAGGTGGTGGTCTATAGTGGAGAGATACGGCGTATCAATACTCTATACAACACCAACAGCTGTTAGGATGCTCATGAGATATGGTGATGAATATGTGAGGAGACACGATAGATCCACTCTAAGGCTTATCCACAGCGTTGGAGAACCTATAAACCCATCTGCATGGAGATGGCTCTACGAGGTTGTGTGTGAGAAGAGATGCCCAGTAGGATCTACCTGGTGGATGACAGAGACAGGGGGGATATTGATTAGCATAGCGCCAGGCCTATCCCTAGTCCCTATAAAGCCTGGAACCAACGGACCACCCCTACCAGGTGTTGATGCAGATGTTGTAGATGAGAATGGAAACCCCGTGGAACCTGGTAGGAAGGGCTTTCTAGTTATTAAAAGACCATTCCCAGGCATGCCGGCACCTCCAACAGGTATGTGGGGCGATCCAGATGGATATAGGAGAATATACTTCGAGAGAATACCTGGCAAGGGATACTTCTTCACAGGAGACTATGCTGTGAGGGATAACGATGGATATATATGGGTTATCGGGAGAGCTGATGAGGTGCTCAAGGTAGCTGGGCATAGGATAGGTACATACGAGCTAGAATCAGTATTGGTATCCCACAAAGCGGTTGCAGAGGCAGCCGTTGTGGGTGTTCCAGATCCTGTTAAGGGTGAGGTGCCAATAGCATATGTAGTTCTGAAGGAGGGCTACCAGCCTAGTAAGGAGCTTGCGGAGGAGTTGAGGGAGTGGGTTAGAAATAACTACGGCCCTATAGCGGTTCCAAACAACATATTCTTCGTCACCAAGCTCCCCAAGACGAGAAGCGGTAAGATTATGAGAAGACTTGTTAAAGCCGTAGCCATAGGAGCACCGTTAGGGGATATAACTACTTTAGAGGATGAGGCAGCAGTTGAGGAGGTTAAAAAAGCATATGAGGAGTTCATAAAATCACTTGGAAAGGGCTAGGCAGATGATTCTGTGGGGAGACCAGCTGTCTTCCACTCTAGCAGCCCACCAACAAATCTATAGACATTAGTTCTCCCAAGCTCTGCGAGTTTTCTAGCAGCTACGAGAGATGCTGTGCATGAATAGTTTGTACAATACACTATAACAGGTTTATCAGCAGGTATCTCGGATAACCTCTTCTCAATCTCACTAGCAGGTATATTTATAGCGCCCTTTATATGCTCCTTCGCATAGCTCTTCGGCTCCCTAACATCTATTATTAGCCCGCCATGCTTTAGGAGCTCCAGAACCTTTTTATAGTCAACCTCCTCGAACTTCCCCTGCATCATCTCACCCTCGTAAATAAGCTTAGATGCTTATAAGCATATATGGTAAATGACAAGTCAATAGATCTTTAAAACTGAGATATATAAGGTCTAGGGAAGTCTCTGGTTAATCAATACTTATAGGTAGTGCTATCCTTAACGACTTATCAGAGCTTATATCCTGAATCCCTATAGCTATATAGATATTCATAATCCCCATATCACCTGATAAAGATAACGTTATATTCAATGCATCGATAACCAGATTATCCCCTATATTTACATATTTTAGCAGAAGTGCTTCATCGAGGTATAGGATTTTCTCACCATCAAATAATCTCCACGGGATCACGATCATATATGTTGTCGTGTTATCTCTAACATATGCAACACTATTCCTTATTATAACGAGAGATCCATTAACAGATGCTCTAGAGATCGATATATTGAGATTCTTTAAATCTAAACTGATATTTCTGCCTATATATTTTAGCAATGAGTTTATATAGCCCGATATGTTTCCAAAATTCTGGATAGAAGATGAAGCGTTGACCCTCCAATAGCTCTGTGAACCTTCAGAAATACTTTGTGGATAGGAGCTTCTGCTCCCCATCGAATAGCTATTTACGATCTCAGGATTGGTTTTACCTATGAATGCAGCTATAACAATCATAGATCCTCCGAGCATAGCTATTAATAGAAGAGCTACAGCTCTTAACCTCATATAGACCCAAAAACAATTTATCTACATAAATTAATAAGCTAGCTTTTCCCCTCTTACAATGCTTCTAATTTTCCGATTATACTATTCTCTATCGCCGATGTCAGCTCTATAGAGCAACGGCTCCTTTTTTAGCCCTCTTTAACCTTATCATATAATCAGTATTTCATCCTAATCAAAAGTTCAGCCCCTGGCAAAATGGGTCGGCCTCTAATGAAGGTTTTATCTATAGCTGCGAAAATATTATAGGGGTAGCATTGGCGGTAGCATCGATAGAAAGGGTTATAAGGGTGGGGGGTAAGAAATGGGATACATATGTAAATCTATCTATGAATAATAAAAATTATGTAATATATATACCAATGCTGCCTAAAAAACCTACTAGCGTTTCTGTAGAGGTTAGAGAACAGGATAAGAAGGTATTTATAAGGCTTACAAGCAGTGATGGGGGGATATGTACTTGTGAATTAGATCTCCATACTCTGGATATCTCTAAATGCTATAATATCTCTTGCACCCCAGGCGCTACATGGGTGGCTGACCAAGAGATCCTTAGATCCCACATAAGATCTAGCTAGCTATATAGATTCAGCTATTCAAAAGTATAGCTAACTATATTCAAGGTGTCAGGGCTTTCACTATTTCCACTATCTTCCTAGCCTTCTCCGGATCCCTCTCTAGAATTGTTCCCAATACTATTGCATCAGCACCCGCCTTAAGGATCTCTACCGCTGTCTCTGGCTCTCTAATACCCCCGCCGACTATTATATATAAACCTGTGGATCTCCTAACAGCCCTCACCACCTCCGGGCTCACTGGTTTAGGAGCTCCTGAGCCCCCTTCTAAATATATATATCTCATCCCCAGAAGCTCTGCTGCCATAGCATATGCAGATGCTATATCTGGCACCTCCTCAGGGATCGGTCTTGCCCACCCTATATGCCCAACAGCTGTATTGCTTCCCATGAGTATATATGCTGTTGGCAATACCTCTAATCCATATCTCTTGACTATCGGAGCACCTATCACCTGAGCCCCTATTATATAATATGGATCTGCGCTGTTTAAGAGGGACATGAATAAGATGGCGTCAGCAGCCGGGGATATCCCATTCACATTGCCTGGGAAGAGTATTATTGGAAGCCCAGCCTCTCTAAGTATAGACACAGCTCTGCTAACCTCGATCTCAGATACCCCTAGGCTCCCCCCAACAAGTATAGCATCTACACCCCACCCCTTGATGATCCTAGGTATCTCCTCAATGCTATTTTTTACATGCTTAGCAGGATCTGGATCTACTAATATGAATACCGCCTTCTCACCCCTCCTAGCCTTCGATCTTAGATATTCCTCCACCTTACCCCTCCACATAGCCTTGACACCTATTGTATATCCGGGCTATTCCACCTTGCTACCCAGCTTCCTCACCTTCGCTCTCTACCCCTTCCCCCTCCTCAAACCATACCTCAGCGGTTCCCGAGAAATACTCATCTATAAATCTACCATATACATCTACAGGCTGTGCAAGCATTGGGACATCTCTAACAATAGATCTTAGCCTGCATTTTGGATTAGAGCATGCTATATAGGCGATCCTCTTATTATCCTTCTCCTCGATTTTAACCGATATAGATATAGATCCGCATTCAGGGCACTGAAAGGTCTTTGGAGGCTTTCTCTTAGTCCAGTGAATAGTTCTTAATGTCCTTCTCTTCTTCCTCCTCCCCACCGGCTACACCTAAATCTCTATATCTCTGAGATTATTATATATCAATAAAAATCAATGATCTAGGAAGCATAATCACCTTCCTCATACATCGTGGAAAGGGGCTTTTAGTTATGAATTTAATTCTGGGAAGTATAATAGTGGTTAGGGCTGGTTATGAAGAGAATCGGCCCTGGAGATAAAGCACCGGATCTAGTAAATGTTATAATAGAGATCCCGGCGTATTCCTCGGTTAAGTATGAGTATGATGAGGAGGCAGATGTTATAAAGGTTGATAGGGTTCTATATACATCTATGGTATATCCATTCAATTACGGCTTTATACCAGGCACTATGGAGGAGGATGGAGATCCTGTTGATGTTCTTGTTATCAGCGATCACTCATTCATACCAGGATCTGTTGTTGAAGCCCGTCCAATAGCCCTTTTGGAGATGGAGGATGAAGAGGGCGTCGATTCCAAGGTGGTTGCTGTTCCCAAGGATAAGGTTGAGCCCAGATATTCCAATATAAAGGATCTCAGTGATCTCCCTGAGATAATTAGGAAGAAGATCGAGCATTTCTTTGAACATTATAAGGAGCTCGAGCCGGGTAAGTGGGTTAAGATTAGAGGTTGGAAGGGCGCTGAAGATGCTAAGAAGAAGATTGCTGAGGCTGTTAAAAGGGCTTCTAATAGATAGCTATAGGTGTTGATCCATAGTAAAGGTTCCTCCCCAGCTCTGTATAAGGTGTAGGGGCTCTAAATACCTCTGTGGACTAGCATATTGCCCCATAGTTGTTGAGACAATTGCGAGTATAAGGGTAAAGCGGGCTGAGCGTGGAGAGCTAGATGGATCCTCACCGCCGAGTGTTTTCATAGGTAGGGAGGGCTATCCATTTGTAAGGGTATACCCAGCCTCTCCTCCTGTTAAGGGCGATACCTCTCACTATGAAGATCCTTCGAAATGGATCCATATGGATCTGGAGGAGTTCCTTACTATGAGACTATCACTTGTGAGAGGCTATAAAACATTTAGAGTATATGATGCTAATAATCCTACCAGGGAGCTAGAGGAGATAGCGATTCTCTCTATGAGCCCAACACCATTAGATGTTGAGATGCTCTTTGAGCGGAGCCCCAGGGGAGATGTTATTCTAAGCGAGATCTCCCCTCCAATGGGCCCCTCAGCACCGCTTAAAAGGATAAGCATCACCTCCTCAAAGCCTTTGGAAAGGGTTGTTGAGAAGGTGTATAGTGATAGAGATCTCAAAGCCAGCGAGGCAATAGCTATTCTATATAGAGGAGGTATAGATGTGCATAGGATCTCTAGGATCCTCAGTATAGGGGCTATTGGTAGGAAGAGGAGGCTAGTTCCTACTAGGTGGGCCATAACAGCTGTTGACAAGATAGTCTCTGACACATTATTGGAAAGGGTTAAAGAATATAAATTGTTAGATAGTGTTTTACTATTTAAGAGATCGGTTGATAAAAACCTCTTCATAGCTATTATGATACCACATACATGGGCATTCGAGTGGGGGGAGGCATGGTATCCAGGAACCACCTGGAATATGTGGGGATCCGAACCCTGGGTCGAGATCGACTACGAAGGCTACCATGGCAGGAAAGACTATCCAGGGATTGGTGGGTGCTACTACGCATCAAGACTAGCAACGCTTGAAGCTCTGAGCCATATGAGGAGACAGGCTGCTGTTATAACGTGGAGAGAGATATATGAGGGGTTTAATCTACCTATTGGTGTTTGGTATGTTAGGGAGAATATGAGGGCCATGTATAGGTCTAAGCCGGAGGAATTCAGCGATTTAGGCGAAGCGTTAAAAAGGGTTGGGGAGATCATGAGAACCCCTATAAAGAGGTTTCTAGCTAGATCAGGCGTCTATTCCCTACTCACCTCGAAGAAGATCACAAGCTATATTGGTGATAGAACTTGATACCCAAGAAGATCATCGAGATAAAGGTATCTAAAGCCCTGTATAGGTCAAAGCTCCCAGATCTAGATTATAGCATTAATCCATATCAAGGATGTACCTTTGGATGCATCTACTGCTATGCTAGAGACTTCACAGGGATAAGGGAGGCTGCGGATAACTGGGGCGAGGTGGTTGCTGTTAAGATAAACTTCGTTGAGGTGCTCAAGAAAGAGATTCTGAGGGGTGCTAAGAAAGGCGTTGTTGGTGTCTCCACAATAACGGATCCATATATGCCTATAGAAGCTAAGTACCAGCTTACAAGAGGATCTTTAGAGCTTCTTTTAAAATATAGATTTAGGGTATCTATACAGACAAAGTCTCCCCTAGTCCTGAGGGATTATTATCTGTTGAGACACTTCAGAGAGATCGTAGATGTTGGTATGACCATAACCACAATGGATCCCTCGCTAGCTAGGGTAATAGAGCCAGGAGCCCCCCACCCACTTGCGAGGGCCAGGGCTCTTGAGAAACTCTCTAAAGCCTGGATCTATACATGGATATTCCTTGGACCCATAATACCTAGCCTTAACGATAGTGAGGAGCATATAGAACCGGTTATAGAGGCTGCTAGAGCAAGCGATAGCTTGGTTGTATTCGACATGTTTAACATATATGATAGGGCTTGGAATATCATGAAGGAAAGGCTTGATAAAGGCGAGATCATGAAGATCTACAAGACCGTTAAATACGGCAGTGAGGGTTACTGGTCTAGGATAAGGAGAAAGGTATTCAAGATATGCTCTAAACACAGTGTCACATGTATTGATTACCAGTGGTACGATCCATGGGATAAACGGAGCAACTGGGCCAACTGGAGGAAGGCTTGGTATAAGGATAAAAAGAGAAGATCTATAGAGTTTAACTTCTTAGATAACTGGACAACAGGTTAGCTTAAACCCACCATAGAAATCTAAATCGCCTTTGAACAAGGCTTAACAACTAAAACCCCGACTCTTTAGAGTGGGGGGAATCGAAATGTTATATAGGGTGGGGTTCTAGTTATTATGGAGACTCTGACCCCCTACTCTGAGAGACAGGGTTTTGGTTGTAAAGCGGAAAACCTAGCTATATAGGGATCTTTAGTATAAAGTGTTTGGCTATAATATTATCTAGGTGAAGGGGGCGAAATGTATAGGCTTGACTATAGAGAGCTCGGCCTTGTAGTGGGTCTCGAAATACACCAGCAGTTGGATACAGAGTCTAAGCTCTTTTGCAGCTGCCCCACAAAAATAGTTGAAAATCTAGAGGGGGCTCCAGTTATTATTCGAAGGCTTAGGGCTAGTAGGAGCGAGTTAGGGGATATAGATCCTGCTGCTCTCTTTGAGTATCAAAGGGGAAGGCTATTTAAATATATAGCTCCCAGAGAGGCTACATGCCTTGTGGAGTTGGATGAAGAGCCTCCCCATATGATAAATAGAGAGGCTGTTGTGATAGCCCTAGCTATTGCGAAGGCTCTCCACGCCAGACCAGTTGATGAGATCCATGTTATGAGGAAAATAGTTGTTGATGGATCTAATACAAGTGGGTTCCAGAGAACAGCTGTGATAGCCCTTGGAGGCTATATAGAGGATGAGGAGGGTTTGATCAGAATACAGAGCATAACCCTTGAAGAGGATTCCGCTAGAAAGATAGGGGAAGAAGATGGAAGCGTGATATACTCGCTAGATAGGCTTGGAATACCACTTATCGAGATATCCACAGGACCCGATATACATAGCCCTGAGCAAGCTGAGAGGGTTGCATATAAGATAGGGCTTCTCCTAAGACTTACTGGGAAGGTTAAAAGGGGTCTTGGGACGATCAGACAGGATCTCAACATATCTATAAAGGGAGGGGCTAAGATCGAGATTAAGGGTGTTCAGAGGCTCGAGCTCGTATCAAAGGTTGTTGAGTATGAGGCATATAGACAGTATAGATTGCTCCGGCTAAGAGATGAAATCCATAGAAGGGGGCTTAAGAAGGAGGAAATCTCTAGAGAGGCTCTCGTAGATGCTACAGAGATCATGGGTAGATGTGAGAGCAGGCTGGTTAGATCCGCTATTCAGAGAGGAGCCTCAGCCTTGATCCTACCTCTAAAAGGGTTTAAAGGCCTCCTAGGATGGGATCTAGGTCCTGGAAGGAGATTTGGAACCGAACTTGCGGACTATGCAAGACAGTGGGGAGGTGTTAAGGGTCTTATACATAGTGATGAGCTACCAGGCTATGGGATCGATGAGGGGTTTTTAAACACTCTCTATGAATATTTAAAGCTAGATAGATCTAGAGACGCGTTTATATTAATAGTAGATCAGAGGGAGAAGGCTTTAAAGGCATTTGAAGCAGTGATCAAAAGGATCTTAGAGGCTTTCGATGGAGTCCCGAGAGAGACTAGGGCTGCTAACGAGGATGGCACCACATTCTATATGAGGCCCCAGCCAGGTGCTGCTAGAATGTATCCAGAAACAGATATACCCCCGCTCATAGTCACAGACCAGCTTCTAACAGAGGCTGAGAAATATGTGCCAGAACCAGTTGAGGTTAAGATGAAGAGGTTTGTAGAGGATCACAAGCTTAGTAAGGAGCTAGCCGAACAGATCATTAGATCTAGATATTTACCCCTCTACGAAGATCTAGTAAAGAGATATGGAGAAGCTATCCAACCTTCCCTCATAGCCTCAACCCTTATAAATACACTTAAATCCCTCAGATCTGAGTGTCCAAACATAGATATGATCTCAGAGGAGACTATTGAGGAAGCGATAAGCCTACTCGCCAAGGGAGCCTTCTCTAAAGAAGCTCTGCCAGATGTAATTAAATATGTATGTATGAAAAATGTACCGCCTTCAAAGGCTATAGAGGAGATGGGGATCAAAAAGATCGGGAGGGAAGAGTTGGAGAAATTGATCGAGGAAATGATAGTGAAATATAGAGATGAGATCCTGAGAAGAGGCGATAAGGCATATGGCTATATGATGGGAAGGATCATGGAAGTGGTGAGGGGAAAGGCGGACGGTAGAGAGGTATCCGAGATACTTAGAAAGAGGTTAGAGATGATTTTAAAAGATCTTAAAAAGTAATGAATATAGCGATATTAGTAATCGAGAGATCGCTATAATCGGTTTTCATCTCTGACATACCTTGTTATATTATCCTTGGAAAATAGTGTCTTCCTTTAACCTCTTTCTGTTTCATTTCTAATGCTAGGAGATTTCAGCTATGACTGCTTAAAAGCATATTAAATATCTACACAGAGGAGAGGAGCTATGGAAATCAGATATGATCTTCCAAAGTATTTAATAATTGTAATGCTAGTATCAACCATGGTATTTCTGGGATTTCAGGGCAGTGCTAGTGCTATCGGGAATACCGATGCTCAGGAGGGTTCTACGAGCGCCACAAATACTACATTGAATATCCCTACCACGGCTTTAACTACTAATGAAACAGTTACCAACACTAGTGTTGTAGTTACTAATACAACTCCTACACCAACCAACACATCTATAAATGCTACCGCAACCAATACCTCTACCCCTATAGGGGCTACAGCTGCTATCGGCGTAGAGAACGTTACAGCTAACATCACTACGGTAACCGTTATATCATATATAACTCTTCCACCCGTTACCAGGCCTCCAAGTAATGTTGAGATAGCCAGATGGCTATCAGGTGGAGTTATAGCTGGCATACTTGTTGGGCTTTCAATTGGCTATGCCTTTTTCGCAAGAGGTGTTTCTATTAAAAGACAGCAGGTGAGTGGTAAAGGTGTTAGGACTGGTGAGAAGGCGGAAAAAAGAAGAAAATAGAAAATAATGTATTATTTACCCTTAGCTTTTAGCTCATTAGCTGTTTTCACTATTTCCTCATATAGCTGTTTAGCTTCCCCAGGATCTAGAACCGCTACGCTTGCAGCAGCAACGGCGATGCCAGCAGCTTCTCCAAGCCTCTTTTTACTAGGTACATAGATATACGGCACCTTCTTCTCTTCACATAGATATGGAAGGTGTAGAACCACCTCAGGAGGCTGAACATCTTCCGCTATCACCACTAGTTTAGCTTGGTTTCTCTCAACAGCCTTGGTTGTTTCGTTTGTCCCCTTCTTTATCTTCCCTGTTTTCGCGGCCTTGCTCACAAGCTCATATACCTTCTCAGCTACCTCTGGTGGGACTGAGAATTTAACATGGATCTTCTCTGCGCTCATCCTCATCCTCTCTCGTCGCAATTAATAATTACTCTGAGACCTTATATTCTCCATAGGAGAGGGTTGCAGGAGGGCCCTTTGATCCTCAAGATTGGTGGCTCCATAGTAACGGATAAGAATAGACCTCTAACTATAGATATCAATGCTATTGAAGCAGTATGCTCTGACATAGAGAAGGCATATAGAGAGGGGGTTAAAAGATTGGTGATAATCCATGGAGGGGGTAGTTATGGACACTATATAGTTAGGAAGATTCTGGAGAGTAAGGGGCATATAGATGAAGATGGTTTTTCAGAGATTACCTGGTGGATGGGTGAGCTTAATAGAGAGCTGGTTAGCAGGTTGAGAAGAAGAGGGCTACCAGCTATATCTATAGCCACTCATGCTGTATTCTACGAAGATTCCCCAGGACTCTTTAACTATCTATTTGAACCTATACATATAATGGTTGAGAGGGGTTTAATACCTGTTCTATATGGGGATGCGATAGTCTCTAGAGAGAAGGGATATGTGGTGCTCTCTGGAGACACGATCTCATGGCTTTTAGCATTGAGGCTAAATAGTAGGAAGGTTTTGTTCGCCACTAATGTTGATGGCGTATTTGATAGAGATCCTTCCCAGCCTGGTGCTAGGCTCTTGAAGGAGTTCAGGGTTTCAAGGGATATGGCGAGTCTCGAAGGGAGCTCCTCGAGCTACGATGTTACAGGGGGTATGAGGAGGAAGATTTTAGAGGGTATAGAGGCTCTGAGGAGCGGTGTGAGAGCCTTGGTGTTTAACGGTAGGAAAAATGGGTATATATATAAAGCTCTTATTGGATATGAGGACATTGGGACGGTGATTCTATATTGAGTACACCATCAAGAAAGCTCGAGCATATAGATATAGTTCTAACACACGACGTTGAGGGTCCCGGGACTACATGGCTCGAATATGTATATCTAATCCATAGGGCTATCCCTGAAATAAACTTTGAGGATGTCGAGCTAAGCATAGATTTTCTTGGTAAGAAGCTAAGAGCACCCATAGTTATAACGGGGATGACAGGTGGCCACAGAGATGTTACCCATATAAATAAATCTCTGGCTGAGGCTGCTGAGGAGTTTGGTATAGCGATGGGGGTGGGGTCTCAGAGGGCAGCTATAGAGGATCCCTCGAGAATCGAGTCGTTCTCAATAGTTAGAAAAGTTGCTCCCAGCACAGTTCTAATAGCCAATCTAGGCGCACCACAGCTTGTCAAAGGCTATGGGGTTAGCGAGGTTCGGAGGGCTATAGAGATGATAGATGCAGATGCAATAGCAATACATCTAAACCCAGCCCAGGAGGTTATACAGCCGGAGGGAGAGCCCGTATATAGGGGTGTTCTTAAGAGTCTCGAGCATATAGCATCGGTTCTAGAGAGACCGGTAATAGTTAAGGAAACAGGGTGTGGATTGTCGATGGAGGTTATAGAGGATCTCAGAGGGATAGGGATCAAAATCGTAGATGTATCTGGCTATGGAGGCACTAACTGGGTGCTTGTCGAGAAATATAGGGCAGAGAGAAGGGGTGAAGATCTTAAGGTATTAGTGGCTAACGATCTATCTATGTGGGGTATACCAACTGCAGCATCTATTATAGAGGCTAGATATGCTGCTCCAGACTTCACCATAATAGGTAGCGGGGGTATAAGATCTGCTTTAGATGCCGCCAAAGCCCTCGCCCTAGGCGCAGATCTAGTTGGAATAGCTAAGCCAGCCCTGGAGGCCTATTACTCTGGGAGGTTAAAGATATATCTTAAAAGCCTGATACATGGTATAAAAGCAGTGCTATTCCTCACAGGATCTAGAAATATTGCTGAGCTTAGGCAAAAACCCCTTATAATAACCGGTGCATTGAGGGAGTGGATGATCGAGAGAAGGATCGATAGGGAGGCGTTTGACATGGCTAGAAGAAGATCTACAGGTATCGGCATATTATAATAATTTCGAGAAACCCTCTTCTATTTTATCCCCCCGGTATAACTATATTTGGTGGTATTCCATAGTATTTCATATGATCACTATTACCCAGACCCCTTTGGTTAGATTCAAGATAGGCATTGAGGAGATAGTCAAAAGGCTCGGGTCTGTCCAGGGCCAAGTAGATCTCTCATTACTTAGAGAAGGTGAGGACTATATATTAAGCCCTGGCGGCGTCACCAGAATGGTCTACCCTTTTCTCCGCAGGCTTGTAGACATGGGTGGATCCCCATGGTGGGTCTCGCTTAATCCCAACGCTCCTCAAACTGTGGTTGCCAATGGGATAAAGATCTACCATGTTTCGGTTCCAACAGAGAGGATAAAAGGGTATGGAAAGGCGAAGGAGGTTATATGGGGAACTCTTCATATGATCCATGAGAGTGTCTCCCAAGCCCAGGATCTAATGTGGATGGATGAATATATAGATTACATATACTATAATAGAAGGGTTGCCCAAGCAGTAGATATGCTTGATCGTGAGGAGGACTTCGATATAATATATATACATGACTTCCAACATATCCCGCTAGGGACTATGCTGACTACTATAAAGCCTAGAATCTTTAGATGGCATATTCCGCTGGAGAAGAGTCTGATACCGGATACGTGGATCCCCTCACTAGATCTCTATCTCAATAAATATAATACTATAATCGTAAGCAGCAAGAGATACTCAAAGAACCTGGTTGAGATGGGCTATAGAGGTAGAGTTGTTGAGATGTACCCATATATAGATCCTACACAGTATAAAATCCCCTCAAGGGATGAGGTGGAGAAGTTTGCATCTAGATACGGTATTGCCCCTGATGATAAACTGATTCTCGTTGTCGCTAGGATGGATCCGATGAAGGGTCAGGATAGAGCTATTAAGGCTCTTAAGCTTGTGAAAAAGGAAATCCCAGAGGCGAAGCTTATGCTTGTTGGAAACGGCAGCTTCTCAAGCTCTAAGAACGGGATAGGGCTTAGCAAGGGGGAGAGATGGGCTGGATATCTCTCTAGCCTAGCTAATGAGCTCGGCTTGGCGAATGATGTGATAATGACTGGGTATTTAGGTCAGAGGGATCTTGAGGCAGCATATTCCAGGGCAGACGTTGTTCTTCTCCCATCCATTATAGAGGGGTTTGGGCTTGTGGTTGTTGAGGGCTGGCTATATAGGAAGCCAGCTATTGTGAGTTCCAATGCAGGTGTAGCAGATCTTGTGAGGGATGGTGAGAACGGCTTCATAGTAGATCCAAATAGTTTTGAGGATATCGCAGAGAAGATCAAGATTGTTTTAAAAGACGAGAGACTCGCAGAAGAGCTTGGAAGAAGGGGGTATGAGACTTCTAAGAGATGTTATATCGATACAGTATTTAAGGAGGAGATGGAGGTTATAGAGAGAACCATCGAGGGTAGGTAGATGGTTCTGGAAGAACTTATACCTATTCTTCAAACAATATACCCTCTCTTCTACTTCATAGGAATCATCTTAGCAACATGGCTAGTAGTAAAAATCCTTGATAGTATTGTGAAGAGAGCATTCTCAATATTACCACACCTGGTTTTAACTAGGATTAGAAAGGGTATTTCAGCCTTCATATGGGCTGTGGGGATCCTTATCGCTATTGAGCAGCTGGGCCTTAGGGCAGAGATCCTCATAGCTATAATAGTTCTCCTAGGTATAGCAGCTATAATAGCTCTCAAAGATGTGCTGTCTAACATAGCGAGCAAGTACTTCTCAGATATATATGTTCCATATAAGGTGGGCGATAGAATAAGCATCGCCGGATATACAGGATCTGTGATAGAGATCAACCCCCTAGTAACTGTTCTTCTGACAGATGATGGTAAGACTATATCGATACCTAACTCGTTCTTCGTATCCAATATAGTTGTTAACGAGACTAGGGAGGCGTGGAGAGAGATCATAATACCGATTCTTATCGAGAAGGGTCTCGATATAGCGGAGGTTGAGGCAGAGATTTTGAAGAGAGTTAACAAGCTTAGATCAAGATTAGATGATAGATTCCCACCAACAATTATAACTAGAAGAGCAGATGAAAATAACGTCGAGATCATACTTGTTGCGAGGATAAAGGATCCGATGGATAAAGATGCTATTACTAATGAGATAAATAGGAGGGTTTTAGAGGCTATAGAGTATATGAAAAGCAGGGGCAGGAAATAGAAGCATTTCTAGAGCCGATCTTCAATCCATTCTTTAAATAGCGAGTATTGGTTTAGCCAAGGCTCAAGTCTGTTACTAAGAGCTCCAAGGATCAATAGCTATTCTAGGAAAAAATATATTTTAGCTGGTGGAGTATTATCTGAGGTCTTTGGGTGGCCTCTATGAGGAAGTTAGTTATCGGGGGTGAATGGATCGAAACCGGATCTTATCAAGATATTATATCACCTGGTACAGGGGAAGTTGTTGATCGTGTATCCATAGCCTCGGATAGGGACACGGTTAGAAGGGCTATAGATATGGCATATGAGGCCTTCGAGAGGTTTTCAAAAGAACCTCTAATCAATAGGATAAGGATTTTGAAGAAAGCAGCGGATCTCATGGAATCCTCTAGGGAGGAGCTCGCCAAAACCCTCTCTATGGAGGCTGGAAAACCGATAAGGGATGCTAGAGTAGAGGTTTCTAGAGCTATAGCGCTTTTCAGAATAGCTGCTGAAGAGGCTAGAATGGTGTTAGAGGGCAAGGTCCATAGGGTCGACGCCTATGAATATCCGCCTGGCAATGAGAATAGAATAGTTATGGAGGTGAGAGAGCCCATAGGGGTTGTAGGGGCTATACTCCCATTCAACTTCCCAGTTAATAGCTTTGCACATAAGGTGGCTCCAAACATAGCTGTTGGCAATACTATAGTCGTTAAGCCTGCCTCTGCAACACCTCTCTCTGCTCTTGAGCTCGCCTCGATCCTCTATAGGGCGGGGCTTCCAAAGGGGGTTCTAAGCGTCTTGCCAGGGCCGGCATCTGTGGTTGGGGATGAGATTGTGAGTAATAGAAAGGTGAGGGGCATAACCTTTACAGGATCTACAGCAACAGGCCTAGCTATAGCTTCGAAGGCTGTTACAACGGGGAAAAGGGTTATGATGGAGATGGGCGGTTCAGACCCTATAATAGTCTTGGAGGATGCTGATGTTGAGAGAGCTGCTCAGATTGCTGCTAGAGCTAGATATGAATATGCTGGTCAGAACTGCAACGCTGGCAAGAGGATCATTGTTCACGAGAAGATCAAAGATAGATTTACAGAGCTATTTCTAGAAAATGTTAAGAGAATAAGGGTTGGAGATCCTCTTAGTGAGGAGACAGATATGGGGCCTGTTATCTCCGAGGATTCCTTAAGAAACCTTGAAAACATGATTAGAGATGCTGTTGAAAAGGGCGGGAAGCTCCTCTATGGGGGTGAGAGGATGAGGTTAAAAGGCTTCTACCTCTACCCAACCGTTATATATGAACCGCCCATAGAATCGAGGGTTATGAGGGAAGAGGTGTTCGGACCAGTAGCACCTATAGTTAGCTTTTCTAAGGAGGAAGAGGCTATAGAGCTAGCTAACATAACAGATTATGGTCTCCAAGCAGCAATATTTACGAAGGACATAGCTAGAGCCCTTAGAATAGCTAGAGAGATAGAGGCTGGAGGTGTAATGATAAATGATAGCACAAGGCTTAGATGGGACGCGCTACCATTCGGAGGTGTTAAGCTAAGCGGGTTAGGAGGTAGAGAGGGTGTGAGGTCAACTATACTCAACCTAACAGAGATCAAGATCATCTCTATAAATATCTCTACATAACATCCATTATAATATTTTCAGCAACCTGAGGCATGTTATGGATGTGCCTTTAGCATCTTCACCATCAACACCTAGACACCTCTCATTAAACTCTACATCTAGGTATGTGTAGAATTTTCTATATGGGAATGTCTCTAATCTATATTTTAGCCTCCTACCCCTCCCCCTACTCTTCTTCCTTCACTCTTTAGGTCTAGGTGTCTCTAACTAGAGTATGTCGACAACCGAGAACCCGCGCCTCCGGGGCGAACAGTTGGGCATGTATATTAATGCTTTTAAGCTTTGTTCAACATTTTCTTATTGGGTTTGAAGCCGATGAGATTAGCGAGGCTGATGAACACTATGCCCTTTATTACCTGGGGGAGCACAGCTCCCCGAAGGGTGGTAGAGAGCGAGACCCAGCCGTGATGAGCCAAGCCGTGGCAGATATATATCTGCCACAGTTCAGGTGAACGGTTCTCAACCCTCCTCTGAATACCCCTCCTAATACATCTATACAACTGAAAGCCTCGCCCCTTTAGGGCGGGGAGGAGGTCAGAGTGTATAGAGGTTCTAAATAACCCTCATGATCCTGGAATGTTTTGAGTAGAAATGATATATCCGCCATCCTCTCTAGCATTTCAATATCATATCTAACCTCTCTGAGAATCCTCTTAGCAACACCTATGATCTCCTTAAAACCCTCCTCTAGAAAACCCTCTTCCCTCTCCATAATCCCATTATTATGTATATAGAGGTGCCATATATTCCTGACCTCCTCCCCGCCCTAAAGGGGCGAGGGTTCCCTTCAGGGCGGTTCATTGGTTTAGGGCTACATTCCCGGCTTTCGCCGGGTTTAGCCCTGGGCCGGGTCTCCGGCCAATTACCCCTATCCCGCATAGCGCGGGACTCGGGGTTATGGCCTTCTTTTTAGCTAGTATGTTGAACGCCCCAACGAGGTCTGCGTTGAATATGATGTTATGTTTATAGCATTTGAATAGCCCCCTTGTTATTCTCTCATGATTCTCTATACTTCTGCATATTGGGCATGTCCTAGATGTATTTTTCTCATCAACATGCTCGATCTCTATCCCGTATTCCTCAGCAACCTCTCTCAATCTTCTCAATAGATATCCATAGCTCCATATATGGACAATCTCGAAGTTAACCTTAGAACCCATACCAGGCTCCTGTACAGCATATTTTGGATGACCAACATATATCTTCTTAACACCTTCACTATATAGCCATTCTATTGTGTTCCTAACAGCCCAGTCTATATAGCTCTTGATCTGTCTTCTCCATTTTTTATACATCCTCCTAAGCCTCCTAGAAGATCTCAAACCATATCTATTCAAGGTGCTTTGATAGCTAGAGATCTTCTCCCTCCAGTAGAAGCTAATAGCCTTCAAAGGCCTCCCATTAACCAATAAAGCAGATCCATCATCAACATATATAGCCAATAGGTTGTTAACACCTATATCTATGCCGGCCTCCTTATCCCCAAGAGGCTTTAGAGGAATCCTAAAGCTACTACCCTTGACTACCTTCTTATCAACCTCGTAGGATATGTATATATACCATTTCTTATCATCAGCATCATAGTGTATCTCAGCCCTACCCTGCCTCCCAGAAATATGTATCCTGCCTGAGTATCTAACTCTCATAGATCCAATAGCTCCTAAGCCCTTAATAACTATATACTCACCATCAACCCTATACTGGTCGTTTCTAAGCACAGCCCACAGTGTTCTGATCTTCCCCTTCTTCCTATAACCAGGTGGGTTAACCCTTGTTATGAACGGTGGTAGCCTACCCTCCTTCTTAGCCTTCAAAGATGAGAAGAATGATCTCCAGGCCTCATCATTCTTGTTGAGGATCTGCTGTGTTGTTGCAGATCCGATTATCTTCTTATATCTCTCGTAGAACTCCTTATACGTGCTCTTAAGATCTACTTTTTTGGTTTCGAAGAACTGTCTCCTCCTAGCATAGTTCACCTCGTTCCAGAGCTTTGAAGAGATATTACAGAGCGTCTTTAGCCTCTTCTCAGCCTCCTCATCCGGCAGTAGCCTTAGCATCACAGTTCTGATCAATGTATCACGCCCGGGGCCCTGGCGGGCATAGAGATAGAGGGGATAGCTATATTTTAGCCGCTTGAGGTTGGCCCGCCAAGGCCACCGAAATACACTAGAGGACTCAATTTATAAGCTTATCGCCATCCCCGCCTTAAAGGAACAAGGTTTTCAGTTGTAAGCGCTATTGAAGGTGGGTATAGGTTCGTAATAGATGTTCCGTGTGCAGATAAAGATACTATTGAGGTGAGTAGTGTTAAGAAGACTATAGAGCTTAGGGTAAAGATATCTAGGGATAAGATTAAAGCTCTAAGTACTATGGGGGCTGACACACTTCCTATTAAGGGATATAGATTGAAGTATGATCTACCGTTTGAACCAGATCCAAATAAGATCCGGGTTAGAATGAGGGCAGGTTTCATAGAGCTTATAGTTATGAAATAGTTCTCAGATCCTATGGGAAGAGCCTCTCGGGATCTCGTGGGAGCAATCTGGCTTCCCTTATATTCGGTAGCTTTAGTATTTGCATTACAACCCTCTCAAGGCCTATTCCAGCCCCACCATGTGGTGGGGCCCCGTATTTGAAGAACTCTAGGTAGAACCAGAAGTTCTCTGGATTTAGCCCCTTCTCCCTAGCCTGTTCCACCAGGATATGATATCTATGCTCTCTCTGCCCCCCTGTAGCTACCTCCAATCCCCTGAATAGTAGGTCGAAGCTTAGAGTCCACTCCGGCTCCCCAGGTTTTCTCATAGCATAGAACGGCCTTACCTTCCATGGATATTCTGTTACGAATATAAAGTCTGAAGAGTATTCTTTTCTAGCATATGTCCATAGCAGTTTCTCGGCCTCTGAATCTAGATCCTCTCCATATGGTATCCTCTTACCCATCCCCTCTAGCACTCTATATGCTTCTCTCATTGTTATCCTGGGGAACTCCTTCGGAATCAATATATCTGATGCTCCATAGCTCTCTATGATCTCCCTTGTCCTGCTATTCCTAAGAACACTTTCAACAACATATTTGAATGCTCCCTCAGCCACCTTTAACACGTCTTCAAGCCCCTCTATAAAGCCTACCTCATAGTCTATCGAGTGATACTCTGTTAGATGTCTCACCGTATGATGCTTCTCAGCCCTATATACAGGGCCTATCTCGAATACCTTCTCGAAACCAGCTATCACACCCATCTGCTTATAGAACTGGGGTGATTGGGCTAAGAAGGCCTGTCTATCGAAATATACTATGGGGAATACCTCCGCCCCGCCCTCAGTGGCTCCACCAACTATCTTTGGTGTGAAGATCTCTATGAAGCCATTTGATCTGAAGTACTCTCTAAACGCGTTGGCAACCTCAGCCTCTAATATGAATACCCCCATCACCTTGGGGTTTCTAACATCTAGCCATCTCCATCTCAGCCTTGTCGAGAGATCTGATTGGAGGGAACTCCCAACCTCTATCGGTGCTGGCTCAACCACCTTAGATATAACCTCTATCCTTTCGGCAGCTATCTCAGCACCGCCAGGGGCCTGGGGGTTTCTCCTGAGGATTCCAGTTACACATATAACATCCTCTCTATCAAGCGTTGCTATTGTCTCTAAAACCTCTTGAGATGTCTCTCCAGCCTTTCCAACGATCTGTATAGAACCCTCTCTATCCCTTAATATCACGAATTTAACCTTACCGAGATCCCTTATTCTATCAACCCAACCACAAATTCTATATTTATTTCCATCTACACCTACTCTGAGCAGATCCTTAGTATATAGCGTCTTCATACCCCCCACCTATTGCTGCGTAATCACTATATGTATACGGTTTCAGAAGCTCTTAAGGACATGCTATTTGAGCCTCGCTTAAGGGCCCCAGGCTATATAAGGGGATATATAACCACCTCTCTATCTAGGTGGGGTATATGGGCATTCTAGGTGGAGGGCTATTCAGCTCCGGGATTAAGGGTCTTGATAGGAAGAGGCGTGAGAAGGCCGAATCGGTATTGATCATGCTGAGGAGCCTATTAACAAGAATCGATACATATATATCTAGGCTGGAGGAGAGGGAGAAACAGCTCTTCAATAAAGTAGTAGAGCTAACATCGATAGGAGATGACGCTAGAGCTAGAATAGTTGCTGGGGAGGTTAGTCAGATAAGATCCGTTCTTAGGCATATGACAGCCCTTAGATACATAATAGAGGGAATAGCCCTTAAAATAGAGAACTATCTAGCGATTGGGCAAGCGATAGAGTCGCTAGGATCAGCAGTAGCGGCCTTAAGAGAGATTAAAGGAGTTTTCAAAGGACTTATACCAACTATGGAATTAGAGGTACAGATGATAGAAAATGGTTTAAAGGAACTAATAATGGAATCAGGGGAATATACAGCTCCATCTACATGGTATAGCCCTCAGGCAACTCAGGAGGCTAAAAAGGTGTTAGAGGAAGCATATACTATAGCGGAAAAGAGGCTTAGGGAAATATTCCCCCAAGTATCAAGAGAAGGCGAAAGATCTAGCGTAAATAAACAAACATAATTAGAATATATTATCGATACAGAAGAAACCCGGGTAGTGATGAGTAGCTGAGTCTTCATAAAGTTCATTGTGTCTTATATCTCTACTCGTCCTCACACCCTCTATATTCTCTCTGCACCACCTGCAGGAGCTTATCTCTCCTCTTGGGACGTGGGGTTTTTCTCAAACTGCTTCCTCCCCCATCGCATCGCTCATCAAGCTCATAGTGTTATCGCCTAGTTAAATAACTAGCTATAAACATATGATCTTGGGCTATAAGGGAGGGCTTGATAAACGCACAGAAGCAACATATTTAAACTGTAAGAGGATTAGCTAGTCATAAAACCAACGCATATAAATTTGGTGGGCCCGCGGGGATTTGAACCCCGGACCTCCGCCGCGTCAGGGCGGCGTCCTAACCGGGCTAGACGACGGGCCCTCATAAAATGAATAGCTAATTCTGGCTATAAGCGTTTACTCCTATTCTTAGTAGAGTATCAAACGTATTAGATTTAAACGATATATCCGATATATGTTTCAGAATTTTCGAGGAGGTATAATGCCTATATATAGTATACATAGACTCTCCCATGTAGCTGTGAATGTCTCCAGTATTGAAAAGGCTCGAAGCTTCTATGTTGATATATTAGGGTTTGTAGAGGTTGAGAGAAGCGGGGGCAAGCTCTACTTAAAAGGGGTTGAGGAGGGCCAGCACCATAGCTTAGTTCTTAGAGAGGCAGGTCAGCCGGGTCTTAGCTATGTTGGGTTTAGGGTTGGCTCTCCAGATGATCTTGATAGGGCTAGGGAGTACTATATGTCTAGAGGGTGTAGGGTGTTTAAGTTTAAAGAAAAGGGTATTGGAGATGCTCTAATGGTTATAGATCAATTTGGTGTTCCGTTGGTGCTACACTATGATATAGAATATATTGGGGATCTAGGGCTTAAGTTCCATATGCACCGGGGCGCTCCACCTATAAGGCTTCACCACGTTAACCTCGGGCTAAAGCTAAAGGATCTTGAGGATGGGATTAAATACTATATAGAGGATCTCGGCTTTATACTCACAGAATACTTCCTAGGACCCGATGGTTCTAAGCAATTAGCGTGGCTCTCTACTAGATATACACATAGCTCCCACGAGGTCGCCATAGCTAAGGCTGAGCATGTGGCTTTCCACCATTTCGCATATTACGTATATGAGCCGAGGGATCTGGTTAAAATAGCAGATCTATTAGCAAGTCTCGGCATGTGGGACTCAATCGAGAGAGGCCCCGGTAGGCATGGAGCTACAAGGGGTTTCTATCTATATCTAAGAGATCCTGATGGAAATAGGGTTGAGCTTTATCAGGGAGACTATGTTATATTAGATCCTGATAAGTGGAAGCCCATAGAGTGGAAGTATGAGCAGCTAAGATATAGATCTGATTTCTGGGGAAGACCAACACCGGAAAGATGGAGGGAAACAAAACCAGTAAGCCCGCCAATCGAGGAGTAACCTCCTCTCCACCCTAGAGGGTGAGGGTTTCCTAGGGAGAAACGGGATTTGGACTATATTCCAGTCTCTTGCCCGGTTTAGCCAATGCCTAGTCCTAGGCGTGTTATCCCAAGATAGCTAGAGACACTAAATAATGGTTTGAATAGTTTGATAGGATTATTGAAAATTAATAGTTAGCCGACGGCTCGCCTAGTTCTATTTCTAGCTCTTTTTTTGATGAATATTCATAGAAGGATTCTGGGTAGAGTTTTACATTCTCTAGACCTAGTATCTTGCTGAGAACCAACCATGCTATTGAGGCTCTCTCGCCTGTTGCACAGTAGGTGATTATCTTTTTTTCTCTGGCTTTTTCAATGATAACCGCTATTCTTTCTAGAGCTGTTCTATCCCCATTAAGGATCTGTATGAATATGTTTGGATGGATCCACAGGGCTCTAGGGATCCTCCCCGGCCTTGGGGTGGTTTGGAGCGAGCCTATGTACTCCTCATATGTTCTTATATCTAGAAGTAGGGCTTCCTCCTTCCCCCCTACGATCTTTGCTATTTCATCTAAAGTAGATCTTATAAAATCCCTGATCCTTGGTCTATACTCCTTCGGCTGTGGCTTTACAACACCTTTTTCGAGAGGAAAGCCCCTGCTTTCCCACTCTTCCATACCCCCTTTCAATAGGTAGATCTCCTCCTGCCCCATGTATTCTAGATACCAATATGTATAGCTGGCAAGCCCGATGCTCATTCTATCATATGCTATAACTACCCTATCCTCTCTAGCTATGCCGTTTTTGCCGAGTATCCTTGCGATCTCTTGGGGATCCTTTGGCTTTGAAGGCATCCCCTTCTCATGTTCTGTGAAGTCCCAGAAGTATATCCAGAGCGCCTTGGGTATATGTGCTCTCGCATATTTGGAGAAAGGCCTTATATCAACTACAACCAGCGATCCTGAATCGATCCCTTTTAGAACGGCTTCAGCATCAATAAATATATCCTTTGGATCCAACTACTTTTCACCATATAGCCTTCGAAGCTCCTCAGCAGCGATTCTCATAGACCTGAGCTTCTTAAAAGCTGTCCTCGGAGTATTCACGGGAGCCTCTGCAAATGTCCCGAATCCACAGTCTGGGTTGAGATATATCTTCCTAGCATCCATGAACCTAAGTATCTTGTTAACCTTCGATATAATCTCCTGGGGGCTCTCAACCTCATCTGTTCTCGGATTAACAACCCCGTAGCCCAGCTCCTTATCCCCTATATAGTCTCTCAGAGCCTCTACATCCCCTGCTCTCGGTGTTGCGAATTCAAGCACTAGCTGGTCAACCTTTGTCTCAGCTAGATATGGCATTAGAGGCACATAATCTCCTTTTAAGAGAGCCTCTTCCCTTCTGCTCCAGTTACCTCTGCAAATATGGATCCCTGTCTTTATACCGCTTATCCCCTTTACAGCCTCGTTTATTAATTCTACGGCGAACTCCAGCTCTTCTCTAGGATTTCTCCTGCTGAATAGGGCTGCACACATAAAGGTCTGCTGAGACTGGTCAGCTCCATATACCACCTCGGTTAACACAGGCTCGTCTAGCTGGACGAAGAAGACGCCGAGATCTCTTAGAGCTATGATCTCATCCCTCAAGATCTTAGCATATTCGAAGCCCAGATCCTCTCTAGATTGATAATATTTGTCACTTATCCCAGGAACCCAGCTAGATCTTGTGAGGAGATAAGGCCCTGGTAGGGGAACCTTTATAAGCTTTGTGGTATGCTCTCTCAGGAACGATGCTTCATCCCTGGCAATCCCTCTCGGGCCAACCCTCAGCCTAGAGGTTACAACCGGGTTTCTAATGGAGTATGTGGGGACATCAAGGCTTCTGAGGAGCGACTCAAACCTAGATTTATCTGGCACGAGATCTACTATCTCCGCAACAGTCTTTAACTCTACCCCATAGACCTTATCAGCGATGAAGGAGTAGAAGTTATCCCTCCTCTGCTCCCCATCACTAAGGATATCAACTCCAGCGTCTTCTTGATATTTAACTGCTAGAAGCACAGCTTCATCTGCGATTACATCAAACTCCTCTTGGGATATAGCTCCCTCCCTCCTCTTTCTAAGGGCCTCGAGAAGCCATCTAGGCCTGGGCCAGCTACCAACAACTGTGACTGGGAAGAGTCTGGGGATGCTCATCATATTTCACCTCACAATCTTAACCTCAGGTATTATTTCTACTTGTCTTGCTAGTGTGTTTCCTACTGGTGATGTTCTTACTGTTTCTTCCCATATTTCTTTTATTGTTTTTTCGTCTGCTTCTGCGTCTATATAGGCTTTTGCTATTATTCTTCTATATCCTGGGTGTCCTTGGTTTGATAGTCCTAGGAATACTAGTATGTTGTCTATCTCACCCTCGAGGGCTATCTCTAGATTTCTAATCCTAACACCCCTCTTAGTAGCATTAAGAACAAAACCAGTAGCATAACAAGCACCGAGAGCTGAGAGAACATATTCAACAGCGTTGGGACTTGTATCGGGGCCTCCTAATTCTGAGGGCTCAGATATTAAGAAGCTATGGTTTCTAACATATGATCTGAAGTTAAAGCCTTGGCCAAGCCATCTAACTCTAGCCGTCCATCTATTGATCTTTGACACAAGATCTGGGTTCTTCTCAGCCTCCCTCAGAAGCTCTCTCAACCTATCCACATCGATCCCATTTATGATCTCTCCCATTTTATCGCCTCAGATAATACATTATTACAAGGCTAATAAATAATCAAATAGAGATTATTTAGAGTTGTATAATTATAGATCTCAGTTTAATTTGATATAATATAAAATGATAATCCCCGATTATCTTATATTCTTCCAAGCAGAAAAATCTAATAGAGTGTTCTAGCCATGCATGGCATGGAGATAGATCTTGAGAAGATTAGTGATGGAGTTTACAGGCTGGATGCTAGGGGCTATATGTGTCCATATCCACAGATATTTACATTAAAGGCTATAGATAAGATTGAGGATGGATCTATACTTGAGGTGCTCATAGACAATCCACTCAGCTGTGAAAATGTCCCTGCAGTTGCTAGGAAGAATGGGCATGAGGTTCTCTCGATAGAGAAAATTGGTGAGGGGGAGTATAGGATCTCTATTAGGAAGAGGGGTGGGAGGGTAGGTTGAGCTATGAAGATCTCTTCAGGGAATTCTCTAAGAGGATTGAGGAGTATAGAGCTCTAGGTGTAAACCCATTCTCACTAGCAACTGGATGCGCAGTTAAGGTAGATCTCTTAACAGTTCTATATCCAGCTATAAGGAGTATCAAAGGTGAGCTTGAGAGGCTTGGGATGAGTATAGCGCCGAGGAGAGATGCAGATATATTCCAGGGATCTATAGATGGGTTCACAGTATCAAGGGAGATCTATAGGAACGAGGATGATGTGGATCAGGAGAGGCTTAGAAAACTATCGCCAGAAAGAGCTATAGTCTTGGCCCAGGTCTATCAGAGGATCGCTGATAACCCCGATTCCCTTGCAAAGGTGGTTAAGGCCATATATTCAAGGGTAGCACAGGCATCGCCGGGTATAGTGATTGGGAAGGGGCACTCAATAGTAACTGCAGATCCTAAGGCGCAATTTATGATCTTCGATTATATAAAAGTAAGAGATAGTAATAAAGATAGGCTTGTTGTTGGCAATAACGATACCATCCAGATAATCGATCCTGCAGAGGATCCTGGGAGTATGAGGCAGACAGCTGTTGCCCTTGGAAACTCCCTAAACGATCTATATACCCTCGGGGCATGGAGAAATACGATAGTAATCCCTGTGATAGATTCTCCCTCTAAGGATCTGAGGAGGAGAATCGAGGATAATGTTAATAGATATGCGGAGGCATTGGGAGCGAGGGTGGTTAGAGCTCCTCAGCCAGATGCAGGATCTCTTCTTATGGGGGCAACAGTATTTGCTGAGACAGATAGAAAGCCCCCGTTCTTCTATGACGAGGTCTCACCTGGAATGGAGATCCTAGTTACAAGGCCTATAGGGGAGCTAGCCTCTATAAATGTGTATATGATGTGCATGCTAGATAGAGAGATAGCGGAGGAGCTGAAGAGACAATACGGGATAGGTGTTGATAGGCTTCTAGAGATTAAGGAGGGGATAATAGATAAAATGGCTAGGCCCAATATAGAGGTTGCAAAGGCTATTGAGAAGAGACTACCCCATCTAGAAGAGGAGTTCGACCCAGAGAGACACATAGCTGTTACAACAGATGTTACAGGCCCTGGGATCTATGTTATAAAGGAGCTCGCAGAGCTCTCAAGAGCATCTATAAGGATCGATAGGATCCCGCTCCTCTCCCCAGAGCTAAGCGAGTTTGCAACAAAGAACTATATAATACCAAATGCAACCTCAGGAACAAATGGTGCAACAGTAATTATAGCGGGTAAGAGGGTTATAGACGATATAGAGGCAGAGCTGAGAGAGAGGGGTGAGGAGCCTATACGAATAGGAAGGGTGATCTCAAAAGGCGAGGCTAGGGTTCTAGCACCATCAACGATCAGGAAATATATTTCTGCAAAAGCATATCTAAAGGAGTTCGAGCTCTATGAAGCGTAGAGCAGTGATCAAAGTATATGGAGAGGTACAGGGAGTAGGATATAGGAGTTGGACGCTTAGAAGAGCAAAGAAGCTAGGATTAACGGGGTTTGTGAGGAACGAGCCAGATGGAAGTGTATTAATAGTAGCTGAGGGAGAGGAGGAGGATATAAAAAAGCTGATCGATGAGTGTAGGAGAGGCCCACCACTAGCTAGAGTTGAGAAGGTGGAGATAGAGTGGCAGGAATATAGGGGAGACTATAGGGATTTTGAAATAGAGTATAGAGAGTATGAGCTTCCAAGGTGATATCCATGGATACGGAGAAAGAGGTTATACTAGATACGAGGGGCCAGCTATGCCCCAAACCCTTTATAGAACTTGTTAAAGTATTTATGAAGCTAGGGGGAGTTGGGGTTGTCAAGGTATATACCGATGACGAAACATGTACAAGCGTGATCCCTAAACATGCTGAAGAAGTAGGATTCCAGGTTATCTCCATAGAAAGAAAAGAGGGCTACGTAGTTATTACTGTTAAAATGGAAGGCGGGATCTAGGCTCTAAGTAGGATTTAAGATCTATTATCCTCGACACTGGCTGTTTCTAAGAAGATTAGATGTGTCTTCTAGCTAGCCTAGCCCCATTCTTTTCTTCCACTGCTCGACTATATCATATCCATATATCTCTATAAACATCCTTCTACCCTCTTCAGTCATCTTAGTTGGATTCCATGGGGGGTCATAGACCACGTCCACATATATCTCTTTAGCTTCTGGTAACGCGCTAACAAGGTTCTCATAGACAAAATATGGGAGTTCTGTAGAAACAGGGCATCCAATCGCTGTGAGGGTCATTGTAACTGTTACTATGCCCTCATCGTCGACCTTTATATCGTATATAAGCCCTAGATCATATATGTTTATCGGTATCTCAGGATCATAGATCTTTTTCAGGGTTTCAATAGCCTTTTCAATGATTCTCTTCTTATCATCTTCACTTAGCTTAGGCATGGGCCCACCTATTTTTTAGACACTAGGGGGTTTATATCTTTCTTATGTGCATAAACATGTATCCCAGATCCTCCCTCCAAGGTTTCTCAGCTCTTCCACAAGCTTTTCACATGTACTCTCACACTCCCTCTTAGCCTCTTCATATCTAGGTGATGATGCCATTATATATATATCTAGGATAGGTGTTCCAAGCTCCATACCCTTTGGCTGGCTCTTCACATAGATCCTGGGGTTCTCCTTTACAAGTCTATTTATAATTCTCGCAGCACTAGACTCCATAACACCTTTTACAGTCACAGTTTTCTCAGAGATCCTCATATCACTCATACTCCTTAACGTAGGCTCAACACTCTGCTCCCACATAGCCTGCATCTCGCTTGGAACACCTGGGAGGGCTATAAAGATAGTATTATCCTTCCTAACCATTATCCCTGGGGCTGTGCCTATTGGATTATATATTGGTGTAGCGCTTCTAGGCATCATTGCCATCTTAATCCTCTCCTGGGTTAGCTCTAGCCCCCTTGAGGCATATTTCTCCCTTACCATCCTCAGAGCATCCTCATTGATCACATATTCTTCTCCTAAATATCTTGAGAGAGCCTCAGAGGTTATATCATCATATGTTGGTCCTAAGCCTCCTGTAGATACTATTAACGTTGATGAGAATCTTTTATGCGCTATCTCAAAGATCTCTATTATCAGATCCATTCTATCAGGCACAGATGCTGATAATACAACATCGAAGCCTAGTAGAGTGAGTCTTCTACCCAGGTATTGGGAGTTAGTATTTAGAATCCTTCCCTGCACAACCTCATTCCCAATAGTGAGTATAGATGCTCTCAACATCATAGGAAGTCCAACCTCGACTAGACCTTAGAGAGGAATGGTATTCTATATGGGCTCGGCATTGATGATAGATCTATGTCGAAGGTATATTGGATTGTGGTGAAGTTCATTCTGAAATCTATAACCTTTTTCCTAACATCCTCAGGATCTCTACCATCTATAAGGATCATTCTAAAGAATCTAGCTATCTCCCTGAAATCCCCCTCCCTCATTCCATATCTAGTCATCTCCTGCACACCTGTCCTAATACCGCTGGGGTCTTTAACAGCTTCTGGGGGGTCATATGGCAGTAGATTCTTGTTCACAATTATGTTAGCCTTCTCAAGAAGTGTCGCAGCCTTAGCCCCCCCGCCATATGATCTTACATCTATAACAACCTGGTGGGATCTTGTATAACCTAGATGCTCACCCAAAACCTTAAAGCCCTCGGCCGCTAGGGCTTCTGCAAAGGCCCTTGCGTTTCTCACTATCTGATCTGCGTAGCTCTCCCCAAAGTAGATCATCTCTATGGCGGTTACAGCCGTTGCTGGGAGTCTGTGGAGATGATGGTTGCTCACAAACCATGGAAAAATGGTTCTGGCTATTGATTTATAGAGGTTCTCGTTGTTAGTTAGGATTACCCCTCCCTGGGGTCCTGGGAAGGTCTTATGTGTTGAAGCTGTAACTATATCTGCACCAGCTGCAAAAGGATCTCTCCACCTCTTACCAGCAATTAGCCCGAGGACATGGGCAGCGTCATATACCACCACAGCGTTTACCGAGTGAGCTGCCTCTGATATCTCCTTTATAGGGTGTGGGAAGAGATATAGGCTTCCACCCATAACCACGAAGGCTGGTTTAACCTCCTCAATAACCTTTCTAGCTTTATCAACATCTATATTTAGGTTTTCCATGTCAAACGGCATCTCTATATGCTCAATCCCCAACGCCCCCAGGGTCCCAAACTTGGTATGGCTTACATGAGCCCCAGCCTGGACAGGGGCTACAACTGCTTTAGAGCCTGGAGGTGCTAGAGCTCTGAAGGTAGCTGCATTAGCTATAGTACCGCTAATAGGCCTAGGCTCTACATATTTAACCCCGAATAGCCTTGACATGAGATCCATTACCAGCTCCTCAACCTCATCAACATATATAAGCCCTTGATAGAGCCTTCTCCTAGGCCTGCCCTCGGCATATCTATGCATCATATCACACATATACACAGCCTCTGCCAGAGGGCTCATTACATTCTCGCTAGGAATTAGATTGAGCGAGCTCCTCCTCCAAGTATTATGCTCTATAGTTAAGCTTATTACCTTGCTCAGCTCGCTAGGGATCTGTGAGCCCATATGGTACACCAAAATAAAATTCAGTAAAGATATATATAGCATCATTTGAAACCATCAGCCGGCCTATGGCTTTTAAACCTCATAGCCACCTCTAATAGTCATAAGTAGTGGGTAGCGTAGATGAGAAACCCGGCCTATAGAGATCAAAACAGCTAAAACAATAAGCATAGAAGACCAAGTCGCATTTTACATTGTTCGCCGGAACTAATCAGGATCTCCTATTAGAGATAGTAGCATCCATCCAGATGGGTTATAACCGGTGCTTCGCCCTTTTAAAGCATATAGATGCCTATCCTCCGGTATCATTTAATTACTTCTGAGAGTCAAATCCAGATATTTATAACCTCTTTAGCTATCTGAGAGGCTTTTAGTTATAAATAATTTATTAATATTAGGTTCCAGCTATAATTGGGATCTAAAATGTTATTTAGTATAGGCGAGTTCAATGAGTCTCTGTGGCATCTTAAGCCCCGATCCTGTGAGAATAGCCATTGGGCTGTTAAAATTATTACCGCTCTGTATAGCCTTTATAATGCCCGCTATAGAGGTGGCTGATGTTGGCTCAACTATAAGGCCTCTAGCTAGTAGTAGTTTTAGGGAATGTTTTATCTCGTTATTGCTTACAACAACTACATCTCCCGATGTCTCTTTAATAGCATCGATCATCTGTTTAAGTCTGGGGGGTTTATCAAGGGATATCCCATCTGCTAGGTTCTCATCTTCAAGAGGCATTTCTTCCCCTTTTAGGGCTCTGTAAAGGGGGTGGAAACTCGTTGTCTGGACAGCTATAAGCTTAGGGATCTTCTTCCTATATCCATATCTCACAAGCTCTTTAAACCCCCTATACAGTCCTAGGAGAAGCGTTCCACTAGATGTGGGGATGAATATTGCGTCTGGCAGCTCATCTACCTGATAGTGGATCTCATATGCAATTGTCTTCATAGCCTCAACGAAGTGAGGTAGCCATGTGTGAGGAAGATATGCACCGCCTTTTTCAACAGCGATCCTAGGTGCTAGATCTGCAGCGTGGCCTCTAGTCTCAGCTAATATAATTTCAGCTCCACATAGACTTAGGAGATCAAGTTTACCCCTGGGAGCCGTTTTTGGAGCAACTATCACGGCTCTCAATCCATAGGCTCTGGAATAGCATGAAGTAGCTATACCCGCATTCCCCGAGGAATCCTCTACAATTATCTTAGCCCCCTTAGAAAGGGCCATCGAGACGGCGAGTGCAGAGCCCCTATCCTTAAAACTCCCAGTTGGGTTCTGATACTCAGCCTTAACCATGATATCTAGGTTCTCAAGCCCGATAGCTATAACCCTAGTCATTCCTTCTCCAAGCGTAGCTCTATATTTATAGCTTGGGAGCTGTTTCGAGAAACACCATATACCACTTCTACATTTAAGAATCTCTCTAGGTTCTGGAAGAATGTCTTCAATGCTATATTCAAGCTCTAGTGGCGAGCCGCATCGGGGACATGAATATATGTTTAGCTTTTCCTCACCTCTCCAGCCACAGGATCTGCATATAAGGAATATCTGATCCGACGCCTCTCCCAAGGCTCAACACCTTCAAATACCTTTTATATTTTTATATCAAGCTCTCTTGATCTGCCCGAAGGATCCTCTATTATCAATGTAAACCTTTCTTCGCCCCTCATAGCCCTTTTCATCCACTCAACCACCTCACGGCATCTCTCAGGATTCTCTGTCTCATCACACAAAGGCTCTAGATGATCTACGTATTTTTCTAGAAGCCCATCAACAGTTGTTATTTCATCTACGGCTGCAGATCTAGGGGTGCTTACAAGGCCTATCTCAGGGATATATATTGTAGCATCTTTTGACTTTAAAAACTTCCTCGATAGATCATTAGGGCTGTTAACCTCGATTATAACCATTTTCTCCTCACCAACATTCTCTGGTATCTCCTCAAAATATTTATAGCCCGGCTCAGGACATATGATAGCTATAGAGATCTGATCCCCAGCAATCGGATCTCTTCTCCGCATAACCCTCATTATACCTCCAGCCCCGCACTGAGGATCATCTATTGGGATCTCTAATAAGATCTCTGTGGATGACAATAGCAGCTCCCAAATATATCGTTAAATACATTGAATATATCTGATGGTTCTTATAGCTATGGTTAATAGGAGTATTGTGTATAACTTCTTAAACCATTTATTATTTCCTCAACGCTTTCAGCTGTAGATAGTATGAGGGGTATTCCCTCAGCCTCTGCTAGATATATTGCTAGAGGATCCACTCTTTTTGTTCCATGAAGAACTACCGAAGCAGGCTTTATCGGAGCAACCCTCACAGCGATCATCGGTGATCTTCCGGTGGTGACTTTTGTGAATATTAGCGCTCTCTCCGACGTCATCCCCATTATCTGCCAGAATTCATTGCCTGAGAGGCTTGAGATCGCTTTTATCGAGTCTATTATTGTATAGCCGTAGAGCTCTCTATGTTTATATGTTGCATTCAACAATATACCCTTCACCCTCGTTACAAGCGTATCTATCCCCATGGGAACCTCGAACTCCCTCGCATCGAGGACGGCTTCTATATTAAGGCTGAAAGATCTAGCGAGGTTTTTTACAGTTTGATAGCCCCTCATAGCATCAAACCTGATTAGGCTCTCAACATATCTTCTAATAAACTTAGCACCAGGGCTTCTCCTACCCTTTTCATAGTCGCTTATAACGCTCTGAGATACTCCCATCAGCTTCGCTATGTCGCCCTTAGATGCGCCAAAGATCTCTCTCCACTTCCTAAGCCCCATAGAAATGTCGTTACTCCACACAATATCCCCAGCTATTCTTCTCGCCACGTCATCTATAACGTGTTGGGATACCATGTCCTCCCAGGTATCTATATATGAGTTATTAATAAATTATTCAACTGAGGGATCCAGCGTTTTCAGAATGGAGAGGATGTTAGAGGGTGATATTCTCTTGAAAATAATTCACTAGATTTATACCTGTTTAGTCTACCTATATCTGGGGGTAATAGGTTTGATTGCAATAATAGGTGCTGGCAGGGTTGGCACTGCTGCAGCTATGTACATATCTATGATGGAGATCGATGATATAGTATTAATAGATGTGATCAAGGGAAGGCCTCAGGGGGAAGCTCTAGATCTAGCCCATGCCCTCTCTATATTAGGGAAAAGCGTATCTGTTTATGGATCTAATGATTATAGGGATATAAGCGGTGCTGATCTAGTGCTTATAACAGCGGGATTCCCTAGAGGCCCGGGTATGACAAGGGAGGAGTTGGTGGCTAAGAATGCTGAGGTTGTTATCGAAATAGCTAAGAATATATTAGAGTATGCGCCAAATGCTGTAAATATAATAACGACTAATCCTTTAGACTCTATGGTCTATCTTCTCTATAAAGTATCTGGCCTTCCTAGAGAGAGGGTTATAGGCTTTAGCGGGGTGCTAGATGCTGGGAGGATGAGATACTATATATCTAAGAAGCTCTCGATATCACCTGCATCTATCGAGGCTATAGTTATTGGGCAACACGGGGAAAAGATGCTTCCCCTACCAAGGCTTTCAACTGTCATGGGTAAACCTCTGAGTGAGATGCTGAGCAGGCAGGACATAGAGGAGATCACTAGGGAGACCATACAAGCTGGGGCAAAGATCATAGAGCTTAGAGGATATAGCTCTAGCTATGGACCTGGAGCGGGTCTAGCAATAATGGCTGAGGCTATTAAGAAGGATCAGAACAAGGTATTCCTCGCAAGCGCCTGCTTAGAGGGAGAATATGGGTATAGAGATGTATGTGTAAGCGTCCCAGTAATACTAGGTAGAGGTGGTATTAAAAAGATATTAGAACTCCCACTCACAGATGAAGAGAGGAAGATGCTCGATGAAAGTGTAAATGCTATTAAAGCTAATATTGAACAGATACCACCTAAATATCTCCAGAGGATTAAGTAGGCTTTTAAATATATTTTTATCAGATATTCGTGGGAAAATAATAATATATGAATAATTGTTTACATAATCTAAATTATATTAATTATATTATCAATATTAGCATTATTACATATTTATAGCGGATATGTTTATATATAAGCATTTATTTAGAAGATCTTCTGCTTAACATTTGCTGTAGCTTAAGATATGCTGAGGCAGCGAACATCTTATTTATCTTCCTCTTAATCTCTACGATCTCCTTTAAGGTTAGCAATTCATCATCGCTAAGATCTTGTGAGAATCTATTTACAAGCTCTTCCACATGGTTCTCCGGTATATCTGTATATATTATGTCTCCCTCTTCCACATGTCTTCCTATAAGTATATCTCCCCTAATGGATATTGCTACTGACATACCCGTTCTCGCTATCTGGATCGGTTTTCCTGTGTCTTGGATCTGCATTATATGTCCCAAGCTCCTTCCATCGTATCTCATGAGGGGATATCCGGGCTTTATAACCCCTCCCAGCACCTCCACCCCAACAATTGCTGGATCGCTTCTTCTAAATATATATCCAGGTATTATCCTTATCTTACCAGGCCTAACAAGTTTATCGAGCTCTCTCTCCCTCTCCCTCTTCTTCTCCTCATCAACCCATTTCATATAGTCCTCAACGAGTCTATATATAATGTTTCCCGAGAAGATCTTAACTCCTTGGGCCCTTATAATCTCCTCGGCATCTGGGTTAATACCAACGTTGAATAGAAGCGCTACGCCTAAGTATCTATCTTCTTTAGCTACTATTGAAGCCTCTATAGCCTCTCTCTTTGTTAAGGGCCCTACATCGGCAATCCTTATTTTAACACCCCTCCTCTTAAGCATTGATGTTAGAGCCTCAAGGGTGCCCAGAGTATCGGCTTTAACAACAACACCTATTGTCTCCTGAGAGAATATCCTCACAGATCCCAGCTCCTCCACCACCCTCGACGCTAGCTTGCTAGCCTCTTCCTCATTGGTAGCAACTAAGATAGGGGATCCCGCTATTGCTTTTTCAAGGTTTGGAGCAGCTATCTTAACACCTGCAGCAGCATATACCTCCTCAACCGGTGTGAATCTATCTGTTGGAGCCCTCATCTCATCCAGGGGCTTTGGTAGTAGGAGAGCCCTAACCTTAGTTATTATAGGTCCTTCGAAGCCTCCTAGAACAATTATATCGCCTCTTCTTATAATCCCATCATATATTATTGAATCTATGGTCACACCTAGGCCAGGCTCCTCTTTAACCTCAAGCACCACACCTCTTGCAGGGCCCTCAGCATATCTTAGCCTCTCCTCGAGGAATTGCTGTGCGATCCCTGCTAATACTGCTAGAAGCTCTGGGATCCCCTCTCCCGTCTTTGCCGATACAGGGACTATCGGAACCACCTTTCTGAAGTCCCTTACCCTATCGAATCTCTCCGCATCTATGCCAAGCCCTGCTAGGCTGCCGACAATGGTGTATATTGCTCTATCAAGCGTGTCAAGCGCTTTTCTATCTTGTTTTCTAGAGTTCTCCATGAAGCTGGAGTTCTCCTCAGACCTCCACCCAGGGATCTTATCGATCTTGTTAGCAGCAATTATAAAGGGTACATTCCTCTCCTTCAATATCTCAACGCTCTCTACGGTCTGGGGCTTAACACCGTCTGTCACATCTATCACAAGAACAGCTAGATCCGCTATAGATCCACCTCTACGTCTTAGATTGGCAAACGCCTCATGACCAGGGGTATCTATAAAGAGAAGCCCAGGTATCCTAAGTCTAAACCTTATAAACTTTTTAAGAGGCTCTGCAATAAAGTCTATAACATGGGTTGGCACGAAGCTCGCCCCCACATGCTGTGTCATCTCTCCAGGCTCCTTCTTAGTTACAGCTGTACCTCTGATCTTATCTAGCAAAGTAGTCTTCCCATGATCTACGTGGCCTAATACAACAACTATAGGTGACCTCAGCTTCTTAGCCTCCACCATTGTCTAGCCCTCCTCATCTACCTTATATATCACTACCTAGCTAATGGGGATTCTGGTTTTGCTAATCTCGTTTTTCCATTAAACATTCCATCTCTAGTTTCACAGATGCCTGCTCCATGATCCTTTCAGGAACCTTTACTTCGAAGATATGTTATATTACTCTCTAAGGAGATCATCTACTAGCCTCTTTTCTAGAAGAGCTGTTCCTCTTATTATGCTGATGAGATCTTTATCTTCTCCTAATTCTATCTATTTCATTCACAAGCTATAGGAATCTATATATGTGCCTAACCAGTTTCTACAAGATCCTCCATGGATTCAACATAAATTGTTTAACATATAATTGCTAAAGCATGTGTAATATTACAATAGAAAGCCCTACCTCATGGGATGGGGATATTCTATTCTAGCTTGGAAAAATAATTAAAGCATCTATAGTTAGAGATAATAGGGGTATTTTGAAGGGTCTCTCGCTAAAGGTGGGTAGGGATTTTGTGTTTCCAGGCTATGAACCGAGATATGCTCGAGAATATTGGTTCTTGATCCGCCATGCAGATATCTATATAAAAACCGATGTGTATTCGAGAAGCTTTAGCGGTAGGGTTGTCCATAAGGTAGAGCTTCTAGATGAGAGGGGCTATCTAGAGCTAGACGCAGTTGATCTAGCTATAAAGGAGGTATATCTAGATGGCTCTCCAGCTGAATACACATATGATGGATCCAAGCTCTATGTGGAGATCCCGAGAAGCTGTCTTAAAAAGCAGTTTAGCGTTGAGATAGTATATAGTGCTAAACCTGTAAAGGGGCTTCACTTCGTAATTCCGAGGAGCGGGAATGATTATCCGCAGGTTTGGAGTCAGGGGGAGGCCGAGGATACTAGATATTGGATCCCAATATATGATTACCCCAATATGAGGTTGACATGGACATTAGTGGCAGAGGTTCCCGAGGTATTTACTGTTATAAGCAATGGGGATCTAGTGTCTGTGGATGATGCTGGTAACGGCTATAGGAGGTGGAAATATAGAATGGATTATCCAATGCCTCCATATCTAATAGCGCTAGCAATAGGGGTTTTTGATGAGATGGAAGATAGCGTTGACGGTATAAGGCTTAGATATCTAGTCCCAAGGGGTTTAAAGGCAATCGCTATGAACACATTTTCTAAGACGCCAGATATGATTAGATTCTTCAGTGAGTATCTAGGCTATAGATATCCGTATAACTCCTATACCCAAGTATGTCTGAAAGAGTTTATAGTAGGGGGTATGGAGAATGTAACAGCCACATTCCTTACAGAGTGGACGCTTCACGATGATATAGCCCACAAGGAATTCTCCTCAGATCCCCTCGTAGCCCATGAGCTGGCCCACCAATGGTTTGGAGATCTTGTCACCTGCAAGGATTGGAGCAATATCTGGCTTAACGAGAGCTTTGCAACCTATCTAGAGGCTCTATACACTAGGAAGGATAAGGGGGAGGAGGAATTTATATACGAGCTATATGGGAATTTAAAATCATATCTGGAGGAGTATAAGAGATACTCAAGACCTATAGTTATGAGGATATATAAAGATCCTGATGAGCTGTTTGACTCACACTCATATCCTAAGGGCGCATTGGTGCTTCACACCCTTAAAAACATAGTTGGGGAGGAGAGATTTAGGCTCGCGTTGAAGACATATCTAGAAAGGTATAGGTTTAAGAACGCGGATACAGAGGATCTTAGGAAGGTGTTTGAGGAGATCAGTGGAAGGGATCTTGAGTGGTTCTTCGATCAATATGTATATAGCTCTGGCCACCCAGTTGTGAAGGTGAAGAGCACATATGACTATAAGGAAAGGGTGCTTAGAATCTCGCTGAAGCAGGAGCAGGGACAGGATAGCCTCGAGGTATATAGAATACCGGTGAGACTCTTGATCAGATACCGAGGAGGGGTTATTGAGAAGACAGTGCTCATGGATAGTAGGGAGAAGACAGTATTTATAGATCTTGAAGAGCCTCCCCTCTATGTATGTCCTAACCCTGATTTCGATGTATTCGCTGTCTTCGATGTCGAGGATGATGTAGAGATCCTTGGGAACATGATCGGAGATCCACATGTATATTGTAGATTATTAGCTGTTGAGGCTCTCTCCAAAAAATCTGGGTCGAGGGTTGTTGAGATCCTATCAGAGGCTATTGAGAAAGAGAGGTTTTGGGGTGTTCAGGCCGAGATTGCAAGGGCACTAGGTAGGGTCGGAGGTGAATATGCTAAGAAGGCTCTTCTCTCAGCACTCAAGAAGATCAGTAATCCCAGGGCTAAAAGGGCTGTGGTAGAGGCTTTAGGAAGCTTCATAGGCGATGAAGAGGTTGCGAAAGCCTTGCTAGAGGTTCTTAGCAATCCATCTGAAACCTATTATGTTAGGGCTTCAGCAGCATCCTCTCTAGGAAAGACAAGGGTTAGATGGGCCTATGCCGAGCTGATCAAATACCTCGATACCCCTAGCCATGTGGAGATCATAACTAGAGGGGTTATACAAGGGTTAGCAAACCTTGGTGGTGAAGATAGCCTAAAGATTATAATGAGGTATTTGGAGCAGGATAGGCACACAATGGTGAGAGTTGCGGCTGCAAATGCTCTAGGGAAGTTCCCTGGAAGGAGGGAGGTTATTGAGAAGCTGATAGAGATAGTGAGGAGAGATCCTAGCCATAGGGTGAGGATAGCAGCTATATCAGCTATGGAGGAACTCAAGTACCCAGACTTTATAGAGGTTCTTATTGAGGTTGCGGAGAAAGATCCCATAGGCTTTGTTAGAAGAAGGGCTAGAGAGGCTTCTAAGCGGATCAAGGATCATATGGAGAAGGGTGTTGAGTACAAGCATCTAAGGGAGGAGCTTGAGAAGCTGAGGGAGGAGAGTAGAAGGATCATAGAGAAGATCGAGAGGTTCGAGGCAAAGGGTATCGGTGGTTAGCTATGCAGCTGGTGATCTTAGCTGGTGGAAAGGGTGAGAGGCTTAAGCCGATAACAGATACTAGGCCAAAGCCCATGGTAATAGTTGCTGGGAAGACGCTGATTCAGAGGCTTTTTGAGGCAGGATATCACAGCGGTATTAGGAAGTTCATAGTGGTAACAGGCTATATGGGTGATCTTCTCTCAAAACACGTTAAAGATCTAGCATCTAGCCTAGGGGTTGATGTAGAGATAGCTAGGCAGAAAGAGGAGAGGGGCAGCGGTGATGCACTCGCAACAGCCTCCAGCTATATCACCGAAGATAGTGTAGTAGTATACGGCGATCTCTTCGTAGAGGATAGAGTTATAAAGATGGTTGTAAACTCCCAAACCCCCCTCATAGTTGGTGTTAACCATAGTGAGCCTTGGAACTATGGCGTTATACTAGAGAGATCGGGGGAGGCTGTTAAAATTATGGAGAAGCCCTCTCCAGCGGAGGTCAAGGGAGGGGCGCTGATCAATGCGGGTATCTATAGAATCTCCCCAGATATGGTGAGATATCTAGATAAGATCCAGGTGTCGCCTAGGGGTGAGATAGAGCTAACAGATCTAGTAGAGATTCTATATAACATGGGTAGAGGGTTTAAGGTTATCAGCATTAGTGAGGAGGAGTGGATTGATATTGGGAGGCCATGGGATGTGCTTGAGGCTAATAGAAGGGCTATAGAGAAGATCAGCGGTAGAGCTATATATGGGGAAGTAGAGGAGGGGGCGATAATTAAGGGCCCTGTATATATAGCTAGAGGAGCTAGGGTTAAGGGGCATACATATATAGAGGGCCCTGTATATATAGATGAAGATGCCGAGATAGGGCCTGGAGCATATCTAAGGCCCTATACATATATAGGGAAGGGCTCTAGGATAGGCTTCTCGGTAGAGATTAAGGCGAGTGTGATATTTGAGGGCGCCAAGATCTCCCATCTAAGCTATGTTGGCGATTCCGTGGTCTGTGAGAATGTTAACTTCGGCGCTGGAACCATAATAGCTAATCTGAGGTTTGATGAACAACCAGTCAAAGTATGGGTTAAGGGGGAGAGGATCAATACTGGAAGGGTTAAGCTTGGCGCCTTTATAGGAGGCTATGTGAAAACAGGTGTTAACTCATCGATCCTACCTGGTGTAAAGGTTGGAGCATATGCGATTATATACCCAGGTGTTGTTGTTTCAAAGGATGTTGAATATGGGGGTGTTGTTAAATCCTCTATATAGAGGAGCTTAGCCCTCTTTCTTTTCTTCCTCGAGCTCCTTAATAACCTCCCTTATCACATTCCTCAGATTCTCGCTACTTCTAGCCTTCTGCCTCGGCCTAGCCCTTTTAATTAAAACCTCTAGCAATTGATCCTCATATGGGACGCCTATAAACTCGACTCGACCATTAATAGCTATAGATGGCACTGAGCTCACAGCATATTTCTGTGCTATATCCATATTCTCATATGCCTCAACAACTATTGAAGTTATATTCTTAGACCCAGCTCTATATGCTTCGAATGCAAACATGTTCGCCATTAAAACTGCATAGGGGCAGTAGGGGCATGAGGGCGTTACAATTGTCTCTATAACAACCTCTCCAGGGATCTTCTTTATCCCTTCTATTGTCTCAGAGCTGAGGCCGCTCTCACCCTGGCTTATCCTTATAAGGGTCTCTACGAAGGCCCTTATCTCCTCACCAGCGGGGATCCCATAGTATTTGATAGCTCCATCAAGGAGTATGATCGTTGGATATCTCTTCACATTATATCTCTTTATCTCATCCGTATCTACCTCCTCCTCGTAGATCTTTAGATCTATAAGCTTTCTCCCATTAACCTCCGGAGATTCATCCCTGATTGTCTCGAGCATCCGCCTTGTCTGCTTACAAAAATCACATCGATCGCTTAAAAAGAGCTTCACAGTTACAACATTCCTCATATCAGTGAGGGCTTCTCTTAATGCCTGTCTCTCATATTCGTCAAAATCTGTTTTAAAGCCATAATATATTGCCATTTGGGTCAACACCTTAATAATATATAGATATGCTGGCTTATAAGCAGGTGATAGGCTCCGAAGTATGAATTGACGGTGAAGATTAAAAAGGGCCATGCTGTACTAGTACTAGTGTTGATAGGTTATGGAGGAGATCGAGGTTCTGATAAGGAGATACTTAGCTATTAGACATGCAACCTCGGGTAGCTACGATGATATCGAAGGAGCTATATATTATCTCAGCGATATATCTGGAGAGCAGATCTTGTGGAAAGCTATTAAAACCCCTGCTGGCTATAGACATGAGATACCCATACCATGGGAGAGAAGGATCAACAGTTATAGGTTATCCCCCACAGGCTATATAGCTTTTTCCACAGATATCGATGGGGATGAGAGATGGTCTATCTACATAGCACGTGGGAATACGATAAAGCTTGTGAGTGGTGAGGATGGAACGATAAATAATCTGGGAGAGTGGAGCCCAAGTGGTAGGTATTTAAGCTATAGCTCTAATTTAAGGAATAGTGTTGACTTCGATCTATATATATATGATATACATACAGGAAAACCCATGAAAATCATAGAGAACGATGGGATATTGAGTCCGTCTAGGTGGATAAGCGATGGGGATCTTCTAGCTGTAAAGATGTATACGTACCAGGATACAGATATTCTTCTAATTAGAAGAAGCGATGGATCTACAATAAATCTTACTAAGCATAGCGGTGAGGCTCAAAATAGAAGCCCGATACCGATAGACGATAGATTCCTTATCTTTATAACAAATATGGGTGAGGAGTTTACAGGGATTGCTATATATGATCTTGAGAAGAGGAGCTGGAAATATATCATTAAAGAGGATTGGGATATTGAGGCGATAGACTATAGAAATGGGGTGCTAGCCTATGTGGTAAATGAGGATGGCTCTAGCATACTCAAATTATATAGCTTTGGGGATGGATCAAGTAGGGAGGTGCTAAGGCTATGGGGAACCATAGACGATATAGATCTTTTCAGCTCTGGGGCTGTGTTATCGGTTAACGCGCCTAGATATGGGCAGGAAATATTTGTAGCAGATTTCTCAGGTTTTCTCGAGAGGGTGACCTATTCACCAAAAATGGGGGTTTCTGAGGATAGCTTTATCTTGCCAGAGAAATTCGTATATAGATCCTTTGATAATCTCGAGATCCATGGGTTAGTATATAAACCCTCTAGGATCTCCGAAGAGCCTCCCCCAGCCGTGATCTATCTACATGGCGGCCCTGAGTCGCAGGAGAGAGTTGTCTTCAACAGGATCCACCAGGCGCTCCTCTCACTCGGTATCGCTATTGTAGCACCTAATTATAGAGGATCCTCTGGTTATGGTAAGAGCTTCATACATCTAGACGACGTTGATAAGAGGATCAACGCTGTTCATGATGTATACTACGCTGTTGAACATCTCTCTAAAAAAGGAGTGATAGATCCTAGTAGGCTTTGCGTTATGGGAGGCTCCTACGGGGGTTACTTAACTCTTATGATGCTATCTATATACCCTGATATATGGAGATGCGGTGTCGAGATTGTAGGGATTGTGAATCTAATCACATTCATAAGGAATACCGGTGCTTGGAGGAGGAGGTATAGAATAGTTGAGTATGGAGACCCCGAGGTTCATGGAGATATCATGATCAAGCTAAGCCCGATAACATATGTAGACAGGATAAAGGCGCCATTAATGGTGATCCATGGGGCGAGAGATCCTAGAGTACCAGTTACCGAGGCTGAACAGCTTGTAGAAGCTCTTAGATCTAGGGGTAAGGAGGTGAGGTATATAAGGCTTGAGGATGAGGGACATGGAATATCGAAGGTTAAAAATAGGATTAGAGTTTACTCCGAAGCAGTTAAATTCATATATAGCCATCTCGTAGAAAGGCCTTATAGCCAACTTTCTAAATAGGGCTTAGAATCAGTTTTATCTCGTATATTTTTAAGGATTTAGACTCGTTGATCCCATCATACCTAATTCCGTTAGATATTCACTTAGATATCCACTATTTACAACTAAAAGCCTCACCTCTTTAGAATGGGAAGGGGGTTAACATGGTTTTCCAGGTCTGCCTCTCGATGGATGGGGCTGGAAAATATAGTGGCTAGGAATCTATGGAGAATCGTAGTATGGATAGATGGGAAACGAATAAGTTTGTGAATGCTATATAAGAACTCAACACTTTTTATATATGGGGAAAGCTGGTATAGGCAGGATTATAGATCTGCACTATATAATATCGAGGATCATAAATAAATACATAGGCAGCCTTAATCCTGGAGATGTGTATGAGAGAGAGCTTGCTAACACCCTTATCTTTCTTAGAGAGAGTATGTGGAGATCCTGCGGCTCCTCAGGGGGGCTATGTGGTGAGGAGGTTGTAACAGGCTCTCTAGATCTTCTGAAGAATAGCTATAACCTCTTAGTGCTAAGATCCGGTGCTCCTTACGATGTTAAAATGAAGATCTATAGGATATTCAGGGAGCTAGTTGAGGAGCTAAATAGCTATGGTAAAAAGAACCTTGGCCATGATCTAGTAACTACTGAGTGGCTAAGAGAGCCTAGGCTATATAGACTCTCGGTGAAGGTAAGGGGTAAAAACATACCTAGGGAAGCTGTAGTAGAGATCATAGGTCATAATCACTACTCTGAAAAGGATAAGGTCAATCCTAGGGAGAATGTATTTAATCTAGCTGAGGGGGAATATCTTGTGAGACTCTCTATCGAGGGAAATGTAGCAGCTCAAAAGCAGATCTTCCTCGATAGGGATTATGAGGTGGAGCTGGTATACCAGGAGACACCTAAGGTATCTCAGAGACAGAGACAGGGGGAGGTGAGGATTGCTAAAAGGGTTTTTACATATCCCGGCGATCCTTCTCTAAAGATTCTATACATCTCGATAGCCTTGATCGTATTATCAGCGATTCTCCAGATGTTAAGATAAGATCTAGTGTTGAATTATGAATATAATATCCCATATGTAAATGCATATCTGGGAGAGAGATGTCTCTAGAAATCCTGCCCAAGATCAAGGTGGAGAAGAGAACAGATAGGGAGTTGATATTCACCCTAACAGGGGATCAACATGGAATACCAAATCTAATATCTAAGCTAGCTATTAGAAAACCCTATGTTAGCTATGCAGCCTATATAATAGATCATCCGCTCACATCACAGCCAAGGGTGGTTATAGTGACAGATGGTACTAAAGATCCTTTGGATGTTTTGCTCGAGGTTTTGGAAGAGGCTAGGCAATACGCCCTCTCCATGAAGAGGGAGGTTGAGGAAAAGCTATAGATAACGATCAAAAGCTAATGCTAAATAGCCATAGAGCATTATTTGATAAGGCCTGGGTGTGTAATATGTTGATAGGCGTTATGAGCGATAGCCATGACAACCTTTTAAAAATAGATTCTGCTATCAAAGCCTTTACAGAGGCTAGGGTTGATATGATCATACATCTAGGCGACTATATAGCCCCATTCTCCCTAGCAAGGATTCTTAAAAGCGGGATCAGATTCGTTGGTGTGCTAGGAAATAACGATGGCGAGAGGCTAGGGCTTAAAGAAATTGCTTCCAAGGCTGGGCAGGAGCTCTATGACCCTCCATATGAGATGATTATTAATGGTAAAAAGATCCTGCTGCTTCATGGTTTCGGCCCGAGGGATAGAACCATAGGAATTGTCGAAAAGATCGCAAGAGGCGGTGGATACCACATCATCCTATACGGCCATACACACGAGGTAGATGTAAGAGTCGAGGGTGGAACCCTGATCCTAAACCCAGGAGAAGTTTTCGGAGGCCTTAGCGGAAGATCTACTGTAGCTATATTAGATCTAGATAGAATGGAGGCAAAAGTAATCGATGTATAGAGTTAAATTAAAACCTTTCTGGCGATAGCATATGGGATCTTATTTAAAGATATATGTGGATCCGAAAAGCAATATTATTCCAAACAGGGTTGACGGCTTATACATAGATCTCAGGGGTTTTAATGAGATCACCCCTTCACATATAGTTGATTTTATGAAGAATGTGGGTATAGATCCAAAAAATAGGTTGAAACCAATAGAGATCATAGCTGTTATAGATCCTGAAAAGCCGCCTCAGGGGTTAGAGCTTATTGGGTCTCTGTGGAGGCTTATAGCAGCAATAGATCTAGGGTTTGTTAGAAGCATCGCTACTCTAGAGATTGTGCAGAGATCCTTTAGGAATCTTGCTGTAAAAATAGATGTAGATAATTTAAGATATAGTATTAGCGTGATAGCTCTCCTAGTGCCGGATTACACAATAATACCGAGGTGTTCGCTAGACATTATAAGAGATCTAAAGATATATGCAGGAGCATCTACGGGAGAGATCCTTGTTGAGGGGTGTGATGAGAGAGAGCTAGAAGATCTCACATATATTATAAGTGGCCTTATAATTCGTTCTAAAAAGCTCTTGTAGAAGTGATATTTTTCTACCAATTCATATTATTAAGTAGGATTATGGTTAGACCTTTAATGCTACTTTAGATCCTCTCTATGGGGTTTAATTTCTATTTGATATTACCTCTATAGGGCTTCTGAATCTATATCAAGCTATGCTCTATATCATTTTAATACTTTTTCTCTACATTAATGTGTGCTATATAGCTGTGATTAATATGTATTTCGGATCTATTAAGGATTATTTTTGATCCATTGAGAATATATAGATAGTATTTATCGTTTGAGTGTAGGTTTCGTATAAACTATATATATATGAGGATTATTTAACAATATTAATATGATGATCATATTGATGGATGTAAGATTTTTACAGGCTATGATATCTATAGAGGTGTTGAATAGCCTTAGGAGGGATAGACCTGGTAGGAGTAATAATGTAAACCCTGTGTTAGCAGTTGTGATCCTTGTTGCAATTTCTGTAATAATGTCTGGGGTATTTGCTTCCTATATAGTAGGTATCTTCCAAGATAATGTAGAGACTAGAGATATTGATATTAGGATTATAAGTGTTGCTAGGCTTGGAGGTTCTAGCGATGGGGGTGGATGGAATATATATCTCGATATGAGGAATAGAGGTGGGGCTCCTGTTACGATTAAATATATTGAATTATATGCAGGGGCTTCAGAGATCTATCCTAGCATAGCCTCTAATCCAAATGTTTTATCCCCGATCGTGATTAGGCCAGGCGAGTCTAGGTTGGTTAGCTTGCTAATAACTAATCGCAGCATTGCTATCAACAGATCTAGTGATATGCTGATATTTACAGATGAATCTATTAGTGAGGGCATGTGGATCACTATTAGACTGGTGGATGGCTATGGGAACAAATACTATATTAGCCTACAGCTGCCATGAAGACCCTATAGCTGGTGGTTAAGTAGATAAGGACTTAGCTCTCACCGCTTAACCTGATAATGATGATTATCGGTTTCTGCTGATCCTCTCTACTCTTTAGACGGTTTTCGCCGTAACCATCGCTATCAATTGGGTTTAAGCTCTAATATCTTGGTTTACCAATATATCTAGGTGATCATATGATCAAAGCTGTCCTTGATATGGATCCAGGTGTTGATGATGCTGTAGCCCTTATAATGGCTCTCGGGCTAGGGGATATCGAGGTTCTAGGTGTTACCATTGTTTCTGGAAATGTACATGTTGATCAGGGTGTTAGAAACGCGTTAAGGATTCTCAGCTATTTAGGGAGAAATGAGATCAAGGTTTATAAAGGTTCTGAGAAACCCCTTATAAGGGATCTAGTAACATCAGAGCATATCCATGGAGCAGATGGGCTCGGGGATTCCGGGATCCCAGAGGGTAGCGGGAGGGTTAGTGGCAATGCTATAAGCTTCATAGTCGAGACCCTTAGAAGGGAGAAGGCCTTTATAGTTGCTACAGGCCCTCTAACAAATATTGCTAGAGCCGTGATGGCTGATCCCTGGATCACAAGGAATATCGAGGGGATCATAGTTATGGGGGGAGCATTTGGGCTGACTAGATATGGTAAGGGTAACGTCACACCTAATGCTGAGTATAACTTCTATGTAGATCCTGAAGCAGCTAAGATAGTAATAAGATCCGGTGTAGATCCTAAAATTGTTAGCCTTGACGTTACACAGGATCCCAGGGCAAGGGTTTCGAAAGATAATATAGAGGAGATCAGAAGGATAGGGTCTAGAGCAGGCGAGCTGGTATATAGAATATTGCGGAACCCAGTGGAGAGGCTTGGATACTTCGAGCTCCACGACGCAATAGCACTATCAACACTTATAGATCCCGAGGTGGTTAGGTTTAGAAGGTTCCACATATCTATAGACACATGCTGGGAGAGGGGTAGAAGCAGGATCGTCTCAGATCCTAGTGAGGCAGATGGAGCGGCATATTTGAGCTATGATTTGAACGCCGAGAGATTCTTCGAAATACTTAGATATTCACTAAGATAAACAATAACCATGGCTACAGTTAAAAATAGTTAACATGTGATGAAAAACATCTAGATATTATTTATAGTACATGCGGAAATGGAACAACAATATTTAACGGGATAAGGAGACCCATAGTATCCCTTAAATATCTTCTCTATCAACAATAATTTGGAGATGGTGAGGATATGGAGACAGCCCATATGAAAAAGATACTCGTGGTAGGTGTGTTAGCAGCGCTGACAGTTGCTATAGGATATCCGGTTGCTGTGTGGGCTCTGAACATAGCTAAGCCTGTAGCCAGTGTGAGCAATAGCGGTAATAGCGATTCAGATGATTCGGGGCTCGAGGCGATATCTGCGGAGAACATAGATATTGAGGATCATATGAAGGCATTTGGAAATCAGATCCTGATATATGGAGAAAAGAGTCATAGAGATCATAGAGAAGCGTCTCACCACATATCACTACCGAAGATAGTGCTCTCAGCGGTGGTTAATGTATCAAGCTCGAATGTGCAGAACGTCTCTGCAGGTGATAAGGTTGGGCTGGTGCTAATCAAGAAGGGAGGCAATTACAGCCTGCTCATACTAATCCACCACAAAGTTGAGAATAGCAATAGAAGCAAGGTCTACCAGGTAATTGCGGGCAACGCGAGCGTCTCAGTAGGCAGCGATACAGTAACGATAAGTGGTAATATAACAAGGAGCACGCTCAATGGCTTCGGCGTAGGCTCAACGATCAATATATCTGTTAAGATAGGTAGTGCGTCACTGTCAAGCGGTTCATCATCAATAAGTGGAGATATATTAGCATTAGTATTCAAAAGATAGTGTTTAAAACTATATAATGTTATAATTTTTAAACTTTTTTAGTTCTAACCCCCATGATTAGCTATCCTATTTCATATCCGCGTTCCTTCACCTTTCCAGCTTCTCATCCCTTTCCATACAGATTTTCAGCAAATATTTAGGCCTCCCTTTACTTCTCCTGCTAATCACAATACCCATCGCCTCAAGTTTTTTGACTCTATCGCTAACGATCCTTCTAGAGGCCCTGCCTCTGACGGCTTTAACCCCTCTATAGATCTCTATAACCCCCATGCTTCTACATGATGAGAGGATCTTTATGATGGTTTGGGATATAGGATCTAGGCCGGCAAGTCCAGAGATTATATGCCATGCCCTTGCAGCATATTCTAGAGCCCTTATAAGGGGTATTGAAAGGGTTGAGGCGAGCTCTAGCGCGATCCTAACTTCTCCTTCACCTACATCTCCTAAGGAGAGCTTCTCCTCTAACCTTGATAGGAGCTCAAGGATCCTATCCAGTTTAAACATGATTTCACTTAAAAGATAAAAAAGGTCTCGTGGGGCTCTATTCCTTGTCAGAACTCTTTTCCCTCTTATCTGCTTGCTCCCCTTTAATGCCTCGTATATTCATCGAGAGGAATCTATTCATGAGCATCTCCACAACCTCTGGGAGGCTTGGAGAGCTCTCAAGTCTCTTCCTCGTATACTCCTTCACAGTCTCCGCTATAAGATTCTCCGGCATTCCAGCTTGTTTAAGCCTTTCATAGAGTGATCCTATATCCTCACCGAGCTTTCTACCATCAAGTGCAGAGGTTAGCTGTGATATAGCCGTTCCTATTAGATCCTTAACCATCGAGACCATCCTATCTAGGAAGGGCATGAGCTCCTTAAGCTCCTCCACATCACTCCTCCCACTCTTAACCCTATCCAGAGCTTCCCTTGCCTCATCTAAGAGCTCCTCGATCTCCTCTCTAAACTCCTTCCAAAGCTCTGGACTGCTTTTTTCAAGCCTCTCAGCTATATTCTCAAACCTACCCACAACCGCTTCAAGCCTCCTAATATGCTCCTCCCTAAGCCTTTCAGCATCACTCAATAGCCCCACCAAGAGGTTTTTAGATGAACACATATATAATCATTGCAATATCCGAGTGATCAGATAGTGGTCTAAACCACCCTAGCCACCTAGGGATAATCTAAAAACCTGCTCTGCCTATCTCTACACACCAAATGATCCCCCATCCATGGTCTAATGAAAAGCATAGATAATCAACAATCCATAGGCCCAGATTAGGGTCTAGTGAGCTCTCACAATAGTTTCTGACCTCCTCCCCCGCCTTAATAAGGCGAGGCTTCCAGCTGTAACCCTCTAAAGCCCTATCGCTGCTAAGCTCTATATCATCGAATTAATTGCAATTCTTGAAAGAGTCATCGGTGATAGGGTACTTGGAAAAATAAAATCTATATTTTTCTAGAGCATCATGGATTATCCTCTAGGGATATGCATGGCCAGGCTAGAGACTCTCTATATGTTTCTCCAAATACTTCGGATGCTATGCCTCGTAACTATTTTCCTAGCAAAGATATTTCTTAGGTTCATAGCATTACTCACATATTACGCAGTGTATCAATCTATATTATTCCCCATCTATTGGATCCAATTTCGCATATTCCTTGCGAGACATCGAGTCCCTCGGGATCTAGCTTCTGAGGTCTCTAGTATGTATCTTAAAAAGCTTAGATCGTCATATATACTTAGACTAATACCTAACATCATAAAGAGACGCAGGATCTTCACAGCTATAAGCTTCATCCTCTAAGGCTGAGAGGAGATCAGGAGTCTTTAACAAGGTATTTTTAGAACCGCTTCTCCCTACTGCTAATATAGAGCAAAGCGGTAGGGAGAAGCGGATAGTAGGTATCATCTACTTAATCAACGGCTCCACTACAGCAACAGTACCCTGTATCGCTTATCTCGCATCCACAGATCGGGCACTTCTCGGGGCCATATTCTACCTCCCATGGTAATCTATGGTATAGCCTGTAGTGGGTATCGTTGTTCCTAATATCGATTCTAATAGCTGGTCTTACCAGGATTCTAATTATTTCTCTCGCAGCGTGGATCACCTCGAGATCTCTATCCATAAATACCCTCTCAATCTCAAACAGATCCTTCTCCTCAATATGGTCCCAACCACCTCTCGTTAACATATATCTCCTAACCTCCTCCACAGCTTTACTTACCTTCTGAGACCTAAGAATCGGATTATAGGATGTTATTGCTAGTGAATACATGCTCTCACCCTTTATATTACCACAGAGGCTAATATACCATTGTCTTCCCACCTAGATATTATGTAGTTTTCGATATGAATGTCTGCGAGATTTAGAATAGATAACTAGTCTATATTCTTAGCACATCATTACTCTGAATTGACGAGGCCTTCAGTTATAACTATAAATTATTTAGTTAAAAGATGTGGGAGATATAGATTAGGTGTTAATATGGAGCGCCGAGTATCTGAGAGAGCTGATGTTTGCTGTGAGCATATAGATCTGATAGTAGATCTTATTAGTATAATGTCAGACGATCCTAGGATAAAGGCTATTATATGTATAATAAGCGGGGGAGAGGAAGAGCTCTTCTCTATTAGGAAACTAGCTAGATGTGTTGGCCTAGCACCTAAGAATATGGCTAGATATGTTGAAGAGCTAAGATCTCGGGGGATTATTGAGTGTGTATATGAATCGCCTAAGCTACGTCTCTATAAGATCAGTCCTAGGTTTAAATCTGCGATCGATCTCCTCAGATCCAAGCTCAACGCTCTCCTCACCCCCAATAAGTCTTAGGCTAACCTTAAAACCACTTGGATCTCCTTCTATCCTAGCCTCATATCTTCTCCCACAATATGGGCATTCGGGCTCGAGATCCTCGGAGGCAAAGATCCTTCCACATATGCAAGTTATATAGAGAACTATCCTACCCACAGAGGCAATACCTCTCTTTTTCATTCTTTCATCGGTGCTCATAGCATCACAAATAATATATCTTAAGCGGTCTTATACGATTTATTATGAGGCCTGATATCCTCCCTGTTATTAAAGTTACCAGGAGAACAAAAGTTTAACCATAAAGTAAAAGATATTACCAATATGTATAAAATATTTCATAAAATATATATTTATTTATATTTATAGTCTATTGGTGATGATATGGCGGATAGATGCATAGATATACCTCCTCCCTGCACCCCGCCAAGTTATTACATGACAATGAAAGATCTAGCTATATATGTAGGTTTAGTAAAGAAGAAAGATAGAGAAATAGGCGAGAAATGTGTAGAGGAAACAAGGTAGATCTACATGTCATCTCCTACAAACTCTAATTTTTTAGACATTATCAGATATAACCCCCCTTATGTTGTATCCATAGAGGTTACCTATAGATGTCCTATGGGGTGTCTCTATTGTCATAATCCACCAGATCTTCCTCCTGCTAGATCTTCTGGAGGTATAAGATCTATCTCTTGTAACATGCCCGTCTCTAGAACATATAGCCGAAGATACTCTAGAGAGCTTGGAACATATGAGTGGCTTAAAATAATATACAAAATATCGCAGCTTAGGCCATATAACTTTGTAATAAGTGGTGGAGAGCCTCTCCTCAGGAAGGACATATATATAATGATAATAGAGGCTTCAAACCTCAATCTAAAACCGCTTCTTCTCACAAGCGGCTCGATCTATTCAAAAGAGATCGCTCAAAAGCTGAAAGAGGCAGGGCTTAACAGGATTAGAATAAATGTCTCTTCCCACGTCATGCTTGATATTGCTAATCCTGACAGGCTGAAGAGAACTATTTATGAGAGGATTAAGGCTATAGAGATCTATAAGGAAGCTGGCTTCTATGTTCAGGTAGGGATCCTCTATATAAGGCCATATATAGATATGATCGAAGATATTGTGGAGAGATGTTTAGAAGCAGGTGCGGATCTTGTGGAGATACATCATATGGCTCGATATGGGCATGGATTTTATAACTACTACCTCTTAAAACCGATTCAAAGTGATGTGGAGAAGCTAGAGTCGCTGAGGGAAAAGCTTGTCACAAAATACGGTGAGAAGATCTATTTTGCGGTTGATAAAGACATTGTTATTGGTAGAAAGCCTTATCCAAACCTATGGGGGCTTATAGGCCTTGCCATAGTTCCAGACGGGAGTATCTTCCCTAGTGAAGAAGCATCTGCCATGGGAGACGTGGCTATCCTAGGCAATGCCTTGGTTGACGATATTAGGGAGGTGTGGATGAACAATGCTCTCCTAAACAGGCTAAGATCCCTTGAATGGTTATGTGAGCCATGTAGAAGCTGTTCAATTAAGATGGAATGTAGAGGAGGATCTCGCTTCATCGCCTATATGCTCACGGGAAACCTCTTTTCCCCAGATCCTACATGTCCCCTAGCTGCTAATCAGCCAGATCTCCAGGAGAAAGAGCTGGATCGAGCTACATGGCAATTAAGGATTAGGGGTGATGAGCATAGGCTCAAAGTTGGTGAATCTATTTCAAAGGCTCCTCAGGATCGAAAGGGCTACAGCTCTGCTTAGCCTAACCGCGGTTGCAGGCGTTCTCGGAAATTCTATGTGGGTTCTATATATACCCCTGATACTAGCTGAGAGAGGTTTAACACCATACCTTCAGGGGATTCTATATACAGCGTCTAGCATTTCAACACTAATCCTCGGGACATTCATTGGGATCTTTATCGATAGCTTTGGATATAAAAGATCTCTAGTTCTAGGTAATATGTTAATCGCTCTGCCCCCTCTTATTCTATCACTCACCAAAGATCCCATGGTATCGGCTATAGCCATATATATCTTCTATTCCTTTGGCCAGCCTATTTCGACCATGTCTTGGAGATCATATATAATGGAGGTAAGCAGAGAAAGGGCAGGGGTTAATCTTGGGCTGTATTATAGTGTCACAGGGCTTGCAGCATTAGCAGGTGTTCTCATAGGCGGTTTCATAGCATCTGCTCTCTCATTCACACATGTTCTTATAATAGCTTCGATCCTGGCATTTATAACAGTATTACTTAGAATAGCCTTTCTCGAAGAGCCCCTTAAAAGGGTTAGTGGAGGCTATAATGCTAGATCCTCAAGAGATGGGAATAAGGGGTTCATAAGGATCTATACTAGAAATTTTAGGGAGCTCCTCAGACTATATAGATCTAGCCCTGTTTTAAAGGCACTACTAGTGGTAACTCCGCTCAATGGCCTTGCGGTATTATCGCCTGGGAGCTATATAGTAGCTTTATATCTCTCAGAATATATGGGTATTAGCACCATAGTTATAGCATTTATATTCTTTCTAAGAACGGTTGTGGAGAATCAAGCTGCATTGTTATATGGAGTAATAGCGGATAGACTTGGGCCCCTCAGATCTGTGGTGGCTAGCTGGGCTCTGTCTTCAGCTATGCAGCTGGTGATGATAGCCACGGCATCTGATCTTATAGCTATACCATCATATCTACTCTGGGTCTCCATGATCAAGCTAGCTGAGGTCTCAACAGCATCTCTGATCGCGAGATCTCTGGAGAGTGGTATGAAGGCATCAGCCCTAGCTTCTATGGGAACCCTCTCAGGTTTAGCGCTAATACCATCGCCTATGATCCAGGCTATAGCTTTTGAGAGGGATCCCAGGCTACCCTTTATAATTTCAGCTGTATCATCAATACTATCAACCATAATATTGATAAAGCTGGTGGGGATAGCGAGGAAATAAGGTATATAGGGGTACCAATGGCCGCTTCTCCCTAGAGGGTTGTTTTATGTTGTTTAGGATTGCCTCTAGTGTTTCTGTAAAGCCCATAGAGGCCTTGAGACATTTATGGGTTCATAGGTGGCTGTTAAGCACAGCAGCACAGGGCTCCCATATGGGGTAAGCCCGTCCAGGCTTGGGGTAGAGCTCCTATCACCTGGGCGGATTACCCATATTAGGCTATACGAGTCAAACTAATAAAGGTTCCTGTCCCCCAAAGAGATTCGAACCCCTGACTACCTGATTTCCACCGATGCTAGATGGAGGATCATTGATGCGTTGGCCAAGAGGTATGGTTTATCCCGGTCTTCGAAGATCTTAGGCGTTTCTAGATCATATGTCTACCAGATCTCTAGGGGAATAAGAAGGCTCTAGAGATACTTGGTTATACATCGAGATGATCTTGGATCTCCTGGACGCTCTCAGGGATGCATAGTTATAGATACAGATAGCAGGATCAATAGGGAGCTCATAGCGGAGATACTAGCCATAGCCTCTGGGACAAGGTGTTTAAGGCGATGATCCTTAACTTTGTTATTAAGCACTATAGGGAGGAGCTTAAAAAGATCCTAGAAATAGTCGCTGAGAAGATAGAGCTCAGGAGGGATCTTGGCTTCGAGGAGTTCCTTAGGGAGAGGAAGAAGAGGAGGAATAGCTACTAAGGAGACGCTTGGATATTACAGGAACATGTTCATGAATCGCCTTAAGGGCAGGGAGCTATCTAGAACAACTAGCTAGATATAATCCAAAATATCTAAATCTGAAACAGCCTATATTGGAGCCATATTATTGGGTCTGAAGGAGATCTGAACCCCCTAGCTGTGAGACGCTAATCTGAATACTTATTAACCCCCAATCTTTTCTTTGGGGGAATCATGTTGGGCTCTATAATAGGTCTCGTCGATATACATAGTGCTCTTGTAATAGCTCTGCTAACCATATCAATATTCCTGGGCCTTATACTCTTCACCTCTGTGTATTACTACTATGATCGCTTTCCCTCTATCGAAGTCTCAATCTCCTATAGAGATTATACATGGCTTCTACAGAGCCCTGGATCGGAGCCCGAGTTCCTCATACTTGTTAAGGATAGCTATGGAAGGCCTTTGAAGGCCGTTTATAGCATATATGGCTGGACACCTGCTGGTGAGATCAGGAGCCTAGGTATCTATGGTGGGAATGGGGTTATAAGGGCTAACCATAGTGTTCTCAGGGATTTCTCAAGGGAGTGGTGGGATTATCTGGCATCTAGAAAAACAGATCCAAGATATGTATCGCCAGGGATAATCCTTGCGGGAGCGATACACGAAGATCAAGGAGTATATGACAGCCTAAAAGCAGTACCGATAAGAATAGAGGAGATAATAAATAATAGAAGCATAGCGATAGAGATAATAGAGCATCTAGAGATTAAGAAGCCGATAGCAAATCATAGCAGAAGCCAAGTAAATAGCGAGATACCTGCTAGAGATATAAGGCTACAAGATCAATGGCCTCCTGGGAGCATTAATTACTATTGCAACTGGGCTCCATGGTATACCGAGTGCTACTACTGGGTTCTAGAGGAGAACTACGGATCTATTATGGGCGTGCCTCTACCAGTAGTAGCATCGCTGGTTAGAGGGCCTGACTCAGATAAGATAGATGTTGTAAATCTAAGGGCTTTATATAGATCTACATCTTCTGTTAGCCTGAACTTCATGATAACAGCAAGCGTGGGATCTTCGTCAACTCCCGTAGACTACAGGGTTGTGGGGGCCTCGATGGCGCTTAGACAGGATAACACATGGCTTGACGTGGATACAACTCTTCGAAGTGATATCAATTTCACACCGCCAGCTATCCTCGGTATAGGCTTTCTAGGTGATATAGCTGCTGCGAGGTACAGGCTATATGTGATGACATGTCCCTGGGGTTTCTGCTCATCAATCCCAACAGATACCCTTGCAAATATGACTCTGATGAGACCATCAATAGTTAATAACCAGATGATCAGCTATATTATGAAGGACGAGAACCCATATGATGGGCAGGGCATCCTAGAGGCTGCCATTCGATATTATATACTGGATTGGGCGTGGAGCAGGGATTTCAAAAGCCAGGATGCTGTTGGATTTGATACGTTCACAGTTATTAATGATCTCAAAACATACCCTATATTCTCAGGATCAGTAAATGTGTTAGGCATCTTCTGCGGTGTGTGGAAAATAGCCTGTCAAATCAGGAGCGATGCTCCAGCAATAATGGGAGCCTCCGTGGGTGTGGAAGAGGTAAACCAAGTATATATGCTCCTCAGAGTATATGCACTTCTTAAAAGCGAATATGCTTATGCTGGTTACTGGATAGTGGCTAACTACTTCTACTCGCCATCGACTCTTCTCTATGGGAGCAGCAGGAGCTATATAGGCTCTCTCTACTCCGATATATATGTATATCATTAATGATGAGTAGCCTTTGAAGTTTTATCTTTAAGATATTTTTGTTATAATTCTAAGTAGAGCCATAGATCCTCGTGATCGCGGGGAGCCGTATATCGCTAAATTCACCAATAGGTATACTTCATATAAGTAATTCATTAACGTTTAGCGAAACAGTTAAGCTTAGACAGTTTCCGAACATCAATGCGATTGTATTGGACAAGGAGCTGAAGACGCTAAGGGGAGAGCAGTTGTTTTGGAGGGCTGAACCACATGCTGGGGAGCAATGTGATTCCATCGACAG